>JBDGRB010000235.1:0-10072 GCA_042218485.1 Halobacteriaceae archaeon
GCTGTCACAAAATCACCAGACAGCTCTCCACCAACAATCGCTTATCCCAGAGCGAATTATTAATTCACGACAGATTACTGAGGAGACGGCAGAAGTCTTTAAAAGCAAAATACAATAATATCAATTGGTCATGGATTTTAATATCGATCTATCTCAACTCGAGGATGAATTAGAAGAAGAATTAGAAGAGGTTTCAGTCCCAATCGATGAGGTATTTACGGATAGTTTTATGCGGGAACATACAAATTTTGAAAATATCGAACAGCTCTTTGCAGAAAGTACATGGACAGTTGAATCAGCAAAGGATATAGACTTGATTCCAAGCGATCAACTAGATAAATATATTGACGAACGGACGGAGTTTGATTCCTGGAGTCAGCTAGAAGAAGAGGCAGCGGGACATTATATTGGCGAAAAAGCAGGTCCATGATGGGGATACGAAATTGGATCGCTGAATAGGAATGCCCTATACCGCACGAAACGATGTTGAGTTATATTATACCGTAGATGGGACTGGTGAAACAGTAGTATTCATTGAGGATATCGGATGTGGAAATTGGCTATGGAGTTGGCAATACGAGGGATTACCTGGGAAATATCAACTGGTGACGTGGGACTTACGTGGCACAGGGAAATCAGATCGGCCAAATGGACCATATACAATCGATGATTTTGTATTCGATTTAGAAGCAGTCCTCAAAGCCGCTGATATTCCACGAACCCATCTTGTTGGCGTCGGGCTAGGCGGATTAATTGCATTGGAATATAGTTATCAGTTTTCTCGGGCACGAACACTCACCTTGATTGGAACAGCTATGCAGCTCACTGCCAATGAAAGCATTCACGAACAAATAATCGATACGGATCCAAACACGTCAATTACACCGTTTTTGAACAAAGAAAAACTTTCAGAAGAAGTATTATCGGCCATCCAAGAATGGCGGAAACAAGATGATGCTCCACCAGCACGGAAACAGGATCAACTCCATGCTGTTCGCCAATATACCATCCCAGATTACCTCCCAGAAATTACAGAGCCAACGTTGCTTATCCATGGAGAAAATGATCGTATTTTCCCTCTTCAACAGGGGCGTGAACTAGCACAAAATCTTCCCCACAGTGATTTCTATCCAATCAGCGATGGATCCCATCTTGTCAATATTGAATGTTCTGTCGAGGTAAATGATACATTGGTACGAATACTTGAAAACCACACTTTATAGGGGCATATTCGTAATACCTATTCCTCTGACTGACAAATTAATATGTAAATGGAACGGCTGAGAGTAGCACTCCTAAATGCAGCATATGATGGCGAAAATACTCGTCGGAATTTCAGACGAGAACTCGCTGGAGATCTCGCAGAATTTAATATAACAGACGGCGATATGCCGCCATCGATTGATTTTGATGCGGCGGTTGTCACAGGCTCTAAAGCCTCCGTTTACTGGAACGAAGAATGGATCGAGCAGACGAAATCATGGGTACATCAAGCAATTCAGGAAGACCTCCCTCTGTTAGGGGTGTGTTTCGGTCACCAACTCATCGCTGATGTCCTTGGTGGGACAGTCGAAGACATGGGAGACTATGAAATCGGATATAAAACCATATCAAAGGTCAGAGATGATCCGTTATTCGAGAACGTTCCCAGCGAATTTACCGCCTTCACAACTCACTCAGATGAAGTTACTGTGCTTCCACCGGGCACAGTAAAACTTGCTGAAAATGAGAGATCAATCCAGGCATTCAGGAAAGATCATATCTTTAGCGTGCAATTCCATCCAGAATATGATATGGAGACAGCGATTTCAATAACCAAAAACAAAGATCTCGATGAAAGCCGTATTCAGCAAGTTCTTGATGATATAACCGAAGAAAGATACGCTCAAGCAAATCAAACAAAGGCGCTATTTGATAACTTTACGGATTATATTATAGAACATAACGCCAAGCAACGACGCGAAGTTTGATAATAGGTTTCTCTTATCTCGTGATTTAGGTATTTGATTTTCAACTGGCGGCTATTCGTTTTTGACAATAGAGCGAGGATCCGAAGAAGGGCTTTTGGGGATAGCACCTAAATGTGGGGGTATGCTCGATTACCTTTTGCTCGAAGAAGATCTCACCGAGGGAGAAGAGTTAATTCGTGACACAGCTAGAGAATTTCTTCGCGATACAATCCAAGATGATATCGGGGAGCACTTTCTTGAGGGGACTTTTCCGACAGATCTGATTCCAAAAATGGGAGAACTGGGATTTTATGGCCCGAATTTCGAGGGATATGACCTGCCAAACATTAGCGAACGGGCATATGGTGTATTAATGCAAGAACTGGAAAGTTGTGATAGCGGATTACGGTCAATGGCGAGTGTTCAAGGCGCGCTCGTGATGTATCCATTGTTAGCATATGGATCCGAAGAGCAGAAAGATAAGTGGATCCCAAAGCTTCGTGATGGAGAAGCAGTAGGGTGTTTTGGATTAACGGAGCCCGATCATGGCTCTAATCCAAGCGGAATGGAAACGAGGGCAGAAAAGGAGGGCAATAACTATATTTTAAATGGAACAAAAACATGGATAACAAACTCGCCGATCGCTGATCTAGCCATAGTGTGGGCACGCGATCAATCGCAAAGTGACAACCCAGTCAAAGGATTTCTCGTAGAAACACATCGAGATGGAGTAAGTACAAATCCAATTGATGATAAATTATCTTTGCGGGCTTCGATTACGGGCGAAGTTAATCTACAAAATGTACACATACCAGAAGAAAACATCTTACCTGACGTAACTGGAATGAAAGGACCGCTCTCATGTCTTACACAGGCAAGATATGGGATAGCTTGGGGAGCGGTCGGAGCTGCACGCGACTGTTTTGAGACAGCACGAGAATATGCAATTGAACGTGAACAATTTGGTTCACCTATTGGGAGTTATCAGCTTCAACAACAGAAATTAGCAGAGATGGCCAGCCAAATCACTGCAGCGCAATTAATTGCCTACCGCCTCGCAGACCTCAAAGAAGAAGGTCGACTCCGTCCAGAGCACGTTTCACTTGCCAAACGATATAATGTGAGAATGGCCCGTGATCAATCACGAGTAGCCCGTGAAATATTAGGTGGGAATGGTATTACTATCGATTATTCACCTATGCGACATATGGCAAATATGGAAACTGTGTACACGTACGAGGGAACCCATGATATCCATACACTTATTCTTGGTGAAGATTTAACGGGCATGTCTGCTTTTCAATGAGCGATTGAGAAGCGGATCCCTGGCCTCTGTTGGGTGGAAGAATAGTAAACAGTCACTCATATCTACCGGTTATTGTACCACATTCAGTACATCGACAAATCACGGCATCGTTGTCCTCAGTTAATTCAATTTCTTGGCTTGTTTCCGCCTGACACGAATCGCATTGCCGAAGAATTTCTGTTTCGCCTGCATCTTGGGGAGCACCCATTGCGAGGGCTTTGACTCGTTCAGGGCCTTTATTTACGCCACGCTGATATTCACCGGGAGCAAACCGGATACATTCTCCTGCTGAGACTTCGACTTGATCATTTTCAATTTCAAAGGTGACTGTCCCAGAGAGAATATAGAAGACTTCTTCCTGGTTTTCATGAGCATGATACCCGAAAGCGAAACTATCACTTGGCGCAAGTTCGTAGTAATTGAGCGCAAAATCAGTAAGCCCAAGAGCATCTGTTAACGGTTTCGCAACTGCGGCAGGCCCCATCCGGGATTCAAAATCCGAAAGATCTGTTTTTCGCATGATAATGTGCAGACAATGAATTATTCCGAACGATCAATATTAAGCTGTTCTCGGATATCTTCAAGCATATCTGACTCAGAGAGTTCCTCAAGGCGTTCACGAAAGTGTTCTTCACACAATGCGACACGGACGCCACTCTTCTCAACGGTGACATCCGCCTTTCGGTCACAGTAGTGGCACTGCATATATCACCCTATGATTTCCAATAACCTGAACCCTACGACATCGAATTTGTGAGCGCAGCGGCGAAATCTTGATATTCGGCTTCATTCAGGCCAGTTTTACCGATTACTTCATTATGCGCATCACTCCCGCCGATTGGGAGAAGATCATGTTGGTTCATTATGGTTTCTAATAAATCGTTTCTTATCGCCGAATCTGGTTGATCATATGGATAATACCGCTCAACTGCATCGAGTTCCGTAGTTACTTCGAGGGCACTTTCTGGATCATCATATCGAAAAGGATGAGCCAGACCGACAACAGAACACGCCTCCGTTAATATTGAGTGGCCTTTCGAAAAAGAAGGGATATTCCGAGCCACATAACAGGGTTTCCCTTCTCCAATTAATTCATCAAAAACTTCATCATATGACAATGAGGTATCTGGATGGTTAATCACGGCTCTGGCAATATGAGGACGACCGATCCCTCGGTGGTACTCCACATCAAGTGTGATATTGAGATGCTCCTCGATTTGTTCGACGATACGTTTGGCCCGCTGGACTCGATTATTTTGTAATCGATTTATTTCGGCGCGTAATGTTGATGTAGAAGTTACACCATAGCCAAGTAAATCAATCCGTTGAGATGCAATTTGAACGCGTAATTCAATGCCATGAATGATTATCACATCTTCTACTTGAATAATTGGATCGCTGATATCCGGATGAATGCGATCATGGTCAGTAACCGCAACCACAGAGATATCGTATTCGTTTGCTACTGCGGGAAGATCCTCAAGCGTTAACGTGCCATCTGAATTCGTGGTATGAATATGAAGATCAGCGTAGATACTCATATAGGACACTATCATACCCGCTTAGAAACTGTTTTGGATATCAGACCCAGATAAATTTATGAATGATTATTTGGATTTTCAGTGAAAAGTTGTACATTTGTAAATGGTAATCCCTGTCACTTCGTTACATTCATATGAAACGCCCTATTAGATTATGTTAGTGATTACCATGTCAATGGGTGCCTATGACGAAGATGAACATGAGCGCCGTGAACGGAAAACGAATAATGTTGATTTGAGCGAGGACGATGACAGAACAAGCTATGAGGGCAGTGTGAATTTCGAAAACGGCGAATCTACTGAAGAACTCCTCGATCAATTTGAAGAAATCAAATCAGAATAGACGATATTGTCTCTGTTCATATCCCTTGTTCATTACGTACCACGCGAATCACGGCAGGTTTCCATCCTGTTTGTATCGTAGCTGATACTGTATGCACCCCCCAAGATTTGAAGTTACAGCGGTAGCGAGGCGACAGCTCACCCTTCAGGGGTAGGAGGAGATCAATGAAACGACAAAAGATTCTCGCCTCTGGAGGCTAATATAGCTATAATGAGTGACCGGTGTGATATATGTGGATGTGATGTCCCAATAGCCGGCGGAATAGCGAACTTCTGGACGCTCGAACATACAGAAACTGGCGGCATAACATTAGAACTCGAAGATGGAACTGAATGGTTTCTCTGTTATGAATGTATTAGAGATCTTCCCGATAATCCAACGAAAGAAGACGTACACAAACTCCAGTCACAGTATTCCGAATCATCAAGTGACTAACGAGCTTCGTGAACGCCAAGGGGTCAAGCCCGCGACACTTGTTCCATCTTCAAAAAGGAATAGACGGGCCAATCTTATTCGGGGAGGATGTGAAGACCCGATCTCGTCTTGATGACTTGAATGCGATTGGTGTCAGGATCCAGAAACGAGGGGCGAGCAATAGTTTTCGTTTCATGAGTGTCGGGATCCAAAACTTGAACCGCGTGTTCGTCCTCAATACTTACAAGTGTCGTTTCCTGGGCATCGTCTCGATGCCCTATCTTAGTTGCATCCGGATTTATTCCGGTTGTATGATCTGTTTCGTATTCGTTGCCGTTTGTCAATCTAATGCCACCGACAGTTTCGCTAACACTCGTCACTAAGATCGGTGAGTCATTATCAACCTGAATTATATCACCCGGCATATATGGAGGTAAACGGACAGCATACGTAACTCGATATACCTCATTCCCATCCTCATCCTCAGTAACAAGCGTTTCCGAATCCGAGACGGATCCGCCAAATTCCTGAACGACTTGGTTGGCGATCACTTGGCCGAGTTGGGTTGTTGAGACTCGAATGTCAAGGCCACCTGTCACTTCCGCAATATCAGTAATAAAGGCGTCACGGTCGCCGGCTTGTTCACGTTCGGCGACGATCTTGTTTGCAATCTCTTTTGTGCGTTCAATTTCCGAATCAGTCGGATCGCGATCCAACGCTCTGAGTTGAATCGTACTCGCATAATAATCGCCGGCGATTCGTCCACAGCGAGAACAAGTACCTTTCGCAATCTTGACGGGCACTGTAACCTCTTCTGTGAGCCGCGTGTCCCGAAGTGTGCCGGTAACGTGACAGTGTAATCTGATCGTTGTTTGGTCAACCTGTTCAGGCGCAATCTGCCAGTCTACCTCAGCAGCATTCACATGGATCCCGAGCATGTCAGTAACTGCCTCAATAGCAACCTCAGTATAATCGTTTGCATTCACATCTTCCCACGTCCCATCCCGATATATCGCTCCACAGTGTGCACAGACAGTGATTTCGAGTTTTTCAGGTGCATCGATTAGGTCGTATCGTTCAATATAACAGGAATTACATAAGCGACTATCCCGAGGATGCTCGGTGTCATCGATTGGATTGGAGGGGACTGGATCCCCACATTCAGGGCAAAATTCCCCACTTGACATCATCTATTTATAGGTACTTGACGTGTAAATGTATATTGCCATTCAAAATGTGATGAGTACATACGATGGAGGGTGATTTCATTTTCAGTTACTTTCGAATCGATAAACAGTGAACCAGTTTTACTTTCACATAGCTGTATACGAGTCTTTATAGGGATCGGGGCCAAACAAAAGAATAGCAAATATGGCAGCTGAAGAAGAACTTCAAGAGCTATCAGGCGTTGGACCAGCAACAGCAGACAAACTCCGTGATGCGGGTTTCGATACGTTTCAAAGCATTGCTGTCGCCAGTCCAGGGGAATTGAGTAATACAGCTGATGTCGGCGAAAGCACGGCAGCCGATATAATCCAAAGTGCACGAGATGAAGCAGATATTGGTGGCTTCGAAACCGGTGCAACAGTCCTTGAACGGCGTGAACAAATTGGTAAATTATCATGGGGTGTACCGGAAGTAGATGAGTTACTGGATGGAGGCATTGAGACACAATCGATTTCAGAAGTCTATGGTGAGTTTGGTGCAGGAAAATCGCAAGTGACGCATCAACTATCCGTCAATGTGCAGTTACCTGAATCTGTCGGTGGACTCGGCGGTAGTGCTATCTTTATCGACAGCGAAGATACGTTTCGACCTGAACGGATCGATGATATGGTTCGTGGGCTAGATGAAGAAAAACTCGAAGCAACAAAAGAGGACCGTGGTATCGAGGGCGATCTCGACGATGAAGAAACGATGGAAGCACTTGTCGAGGACTTCCTCGATAAAATCCATGTCGCAAAAGCGTTCAATTCCAATCATCAGATGTTGCTGGCAGAAAAAACAAAAGAGATTGCCAACGAAAGAGAGGATACTGACTGGCCAGTTCGACTACTCAACGTCGACTCGCTAACAGCCCATTTCCGCGCCGAATATGTTGGTCGAGGCGAACTCGCCGAGCGCCAACAAAAACTCAACAAACATCTGCATGATCTGATGCGGGTTGCTGACCTCTATAACAGCGCAGTTATAGTGACCAACCAAGTGGCCTCAAATCCGGACTCATTCTTCGGTGATCCCACGCAACCGATCGGTGGGAATATTCTTGGTCATACATCGACGTTCCGGATGTACCTTCGGAAATCAAAAGAAGACAAACGAATCGTCCGATTAGTCGATGCTCCAAATCTTGCCGATGGGGAAGCAGTGATGCGGATCCAAGGAGACGGACTCAAACCAGAATAACGAAATAAAGATTTAGATCCTGAACAAATCTTAAAATATTACAGTCGTCACAGATCATTCAGTAGACGTTTCTTCAACGTCTATTTCGCCCTCATATATCTTCACACCATCTTGAACGACTTTTTCAGAGAGAACTGCGCATTTGATTCGCATGGGTGTTACTTCAACTCCAAGCATATCCAAAATATCATCCCGATCCATATCGAGGACCTCATCAACGGTCATACCAGGTAGTTGTTCTGATAACATACTCGCGCTGGCTTGACTGATGGCACATCCTTCTCCACGAAAGGCTACCTTTTGAATTGTTTCGTCATCTTCATCAAGGACAACATCAAATTCAAGCTCATCGCCACAGGATGTATTATGTCCAATATGAGAGAATGTCGGATCCTCGATCTCCCCATAATTGCGGGGATTTTTATAATGGTCAAGGATTTGCTGACGGTACATATCCGAGCCCATAGTCATACGTATTAAACACGTAGGGGAGTAACGTGTAAAAGAATTCCGTCACTCAATTCACGCTATTGCGTATCCGTGTTAAATATCTCCCGAGCCTTATCGAGTGCAGCAACGAGTTGGTCAATTTCATCGCGAGTATTATAAATGTAAAATGATGCACGTGCAGATGCAGGCGTCTCGAGTTTGTCATGTAATGGCTGGGTGCAGTGGTCTCCGGCGCGGATAGCGATTCCCTGATCGTTAAGGATCGTTGAAAGGTCATGGGCATGTATGCCATCTACATTAAAGGCGACGAGACCACTTCGCTCCTCGGCTGGTGGTCCATATAGTTCGATATCATCATATTGGGCTAGTTGTGTGTAAGCATATTGAGCAAGATTTTCTTCATGCGCTTGGATATTTTCCATGCCGATATCGGCCAAATAATCAGCAGCGACCGCTAATCCAATACCCTGTGCAATAACTGGGGTCCCTGCCTCGAATTTCCACGGGAGTTCATTCCACGTCGAGTGCTCAAATGTTACCCGTTCGATCATCTCGCCACCGTAATTGAATGGTGACATGTCATCGAGAAGATGTTCCTTTCCATAGAGACAACCAATACCGGTTGGTCCAGCCATTTTATGACCGGAGAATGCATAAAAATCGGCGTCAATCGCTTCGACATCGACGGGTCGATTGGGGACAGCCTGAGCGCCATCGACGAAGATGCGGGCATCATGTTCATGGGCAATATCTGCTAACGTTCCGACAGGATTGATCGTCCCGAGAGTATTCGAGACGTGAACGACGCTTACGATTGCCGTATCATCTGTAATGATTTCCCGCGCATGATCCATATCTAACTGACCATCTTCTGTAATCCGGATGAATTTTACATTTGCTCCGGTTCGCTTGCCGATTTGTTGCCAGGTCACGAATGATGAGTGATGTTCCATCTCCGTGATGACGATATCATCATCCGGACCTAAGGCTTCAAGGCCCCACGCATAGGCGACGAGGTTCATCGACTCCGTTGTATTTCTTGTAAATATTAACTCTTTCCGTCCACCACTTGCTCCGATAAACTCAGCTAGCCGATCATGCGCTTCTTCATACGCATGCGAGGCTTCTTGACTCAGTTGATGGATACCTCGATGAACGTTCGCATTATATTCACGGTAATACTCGCTTATTGCATCGATGACTTGATTTGGTGTCTGGGATGTCGCCGCGTTATCAAGATAAACGAGAGGGGTATCCTCTCCAACGTTCCGATCCAATATCGGGAAGTCCTCTCGAATAGCTTCAACATCAAAGACATCCGTATCGTGGAGACTCATTAGAAGTGAATACGGTTTCAAGCAACAATTGTTCTTCGGTAATCAATTGGATGCAATATAGGTGGGTTTCTAGTGTGAGGTCGATATCACAATCGTAAGAATTGAGCGTGTCTTGTCGATTCAATATCCAGTACGTTTTCCTCATCAACATAGCCTTCTTCAATTGCCAACGCAATACAGTCAGTCCCAACTAAATTACCGATCGTTGCTTTATCTAACAAAGCTTTGACTTCATCAGGGTCAGCAATATCGCCACCATAGAAATCTTCAGATACAGTGATTGATACATTGCCATCTTCGAACGTTTGTCCAAGGATCCCTTGGTC
>JBDGRB010000021.1:0-10010 GCA_042218485.1 Halobacteriaceae archaeon
ACTGGGAGCAAAGACTGAGATACAGGCAACGAAATCCTCGTCTTCTAAATCCATCACATTAACCCCCTTTGTATTGCGGCCTACAAGTGAAATATCACTGATTTTGGTTCGAATGATTTGACCTTGTTCGCTCATAACGAATAGTTGATCTGATGGAGACACAGTTTCTGTGGCGGTAACATACCCATTTCGACCTTCAGTTTTGATATCGATGAGACCTTTGCCATTTCGTGATTGTCGCCGGTAATTTTCAACTGCAGTCCGTTTTCCATACCCTCGATCGGTAATCGTTAATAACGCATTCTCGGACTGATCATCGACTGCTGCCATGGCCACAACTTTGTCATTTTCAGTCAGATCAATCCCATACACGCCTCGTGCGGTCCGGCCCATTGCCCGAACTTCTGATTCGGCGAATCGAATAGCCATCCCTTTATATGTCGATAATATGATGTCCTTCGTTCCATCAGTAACCTCGACATCAACTAACTTGTCATCATCTTCCAAGGATGTCGCTATTATCCCGGTTGATTGAATATTTTCGAACGCTTCTACAGGCGTCCGTTTCACATATCCCTGCTGTGTGGCCATACAAAGATACGAATCATCATCGAATGCATCCATTGAAACCACAGCAGTGATTTCTTCGCCATCATCTAATTCGAATAAATTAACCGCCGATTTCCCCCGCGAGGTTCGACCCATCTCTGGTAATTCGTATACTTTCTGCCGATAGACACATCCTTGGTTCGTGAAACACAATAAATAATCGTGGGTATTTGCCGTGAATATCGACGAGACTCGATCGGTTTCCTTTAAGTCCGTACCGATAATACCTTTTCCACCACGGTTCTGAGGACTAAATTGATCGACAGGCATTCGTTTCACGTAATCATCTTCACTTACAACGACGACAACTTGCTCCTCAGGAATGAGATCTTCATGTGTTACACTCCCGGTGTCTTCGACAATTTTCGTTTTACGTTCGTCAGCATATGTGTCTTTGATCTCACGTAATTCGTCTTTGATGACATCCAGTAGTCGCGACTGATTTTCTAATATCTCAGTTAGGCGCTCAATTTCTGCGGTGACTGATTCGTATTCGTCTTCAATTTCGGCTTCTTCCATTGAAGTGAGACTCCCGAGTTGCATGCGCACAATGTGATCTGCTTGTGCGTCGGAGAAGTCGAAACGCTCAGCTAAGGTGGCTTTAGCTTCATCCCGTGTTTCAGCATTCCGAATTAACTCAACCACATCTTCAGCATTTTCAAGCGCCTTCAATCGTCCCTCCAGAATGTGTGCGCGGTCCTTGGCTTCATTTAGCTCGTATTCACTTCTGCGTCGAACAACCTCTTTGCGATGGTCAACATACTCTGCTAACATCTCTTTTAAGGTCAATACTTCCGGTTGACCATCGACTAATGCTAAATTGATCACGCCGAACGTCCGCTCAAGAATACTATCAAGTAATTGGTTCTCAACGACATCGACGTTCGCCCCTCGTTTAAGTTCAATTACGATCCGGATCCCGTCCCGATCAGATTCATCTCTGAGATCGCGTATTCCCTCTAATGTGCCGTCATTTACTTGATCTGCGATCTTTTCTACCATTTTCGACTTATTTGCCTGATAGGGGATTTCCGTAATAATTATTTTATCAGACCCTGATTCTGACTCTTGAATTTCGTATTCGGACTGGATCCTGATCCGTCCGCGTCCAGTTTCATATGCTGATCGGATTGGGTTGCGACCAACTATTTTTGCTCCCGTTGGAAAATCGGGACCTGGGACATGTTGCATGAGATCGGACACAGAACAGTCTGGGTTATCGATAAGGTGAATCGTCGCATCGATTATTTCACCCAAATTATGGGGAGGGATATTTGTACTCATCCCCACGGCAATGCCTGAAGCACCGTTCACGAGCAAATTCGGAAATCCGGCGGGAAGTACTGTGGGCTCTTCCAATCGGTCATCGTAATTGGATTCGAATTCTACGGTTTCCTTTTCGATGTCCTCGAGTAATTCTTCGGCGACGGGCGCCATACGTGCTTCCGTGTATCGCATGGCAGCCGGTGGATCACCGTCGATGGAACCAAAGTTACCTTGACCATCGACTAATGGGACACGCATGGAGAATTCCTGTGACATCCGCACCAGAGTATCGTAAATAGCGTCGTCACCATGTGGATGATAATCACCCATCGTTTCGCCAACTATCGACGAGGATTTGCGATGGCCTGCGTTACTTGTAACACCGGCTTCATGCATGGCATACAGGATTCTGCGATGGACAGGCTTTAATCCATCACGAACATCGGGCAACGCACGGCCTGCGATGACCGACATTGCATAATCGATGTATGACTGTTCCATCTCTTCTTCGACACGAACCCGCTGGACCTGCTTGGCTATATCGTCGTCAACGGACGGGATATCTGAGCTCATATATCTACCCAATCAGCATCGGTCGCATTTTCTTTGATAAATTCTTTTCGTGGTGATACATCTTCACCCATTAAGACGGAAAATAGGCGATCGGCAGACGCAGCATCTTCGACAGTATACTGCTTCAGGATCCGGTTTTCCGGATTCATCGTTGTTTCCCATAGTTGTTCGGGATTCATTTCACCCAATCCTTTAAATCGCTGAACTGATGTTGCAGACCCATTGCATTTCTCACGAATGAGTTCATCGCGCTCCTGTTCGGTCATAGCGTCATATGTTTTGCCATTATACCGAATTCGATAGAGTGGCGGTCGCGTTGCATAGATATATCCTTGTTCGAGTAAGGGTTGCATGTGTCGATAGAAAAACGTCAACAAGAGCGTCCGAATGTGAGCACCATCAACATCGGCATCACTAGCGAGGATAATGCGATGATATCGGGCCTCAGAGACATCAAACTCATCGCCAATTCCAGCTCCGATCGCCTGCACTATTTGTCGAATTTGATCGTTCTCTAATATTCGGTCTAATCGATGCTTTTCGACATTTAATATCTTCCCACGTAGCGGTAATACAGCTTGGTTTTCAGGATCACGGGCTTGTTTCGCACTTCCGCCTGCACTATCCCCTTCCACCAAAAATAGTTCTGAGTCCGAAGGATCGCGGGTTTGACAGTCAGCGAGTTTCCCAGGAAGTGACGTCGAGTTGAGAGCATTTTTTCGCCGCGTTAACTCTTCTGCCTTTTTCGCCGCTTTCCGTGCCTTCGCTGCTTCGACGGCTTTCGACACGATTGTTTCAGCTGTATTCGGGTGCTCTTCAAAATACGTAGTGAGTCCATCGTGCATCGTACTTTCGACGACGCTACGTGCATCAGAATTCCCGAGTTTCGTTTTTGTTTGTCCCTCGAATTGCGGATCCGGGTGTTTGATTGAAATGATAGCAGTTAGGCCTTCCCTGATATCTTGTCCCTTTAGCGACTCATCTAATTCCTTTAGTAGATTGTTTTCCGCAGCATAATCATTGACAATTCGGGTAAGCGCGGTTTTAAACCCTGTAAGATGGGTTCCTCCCTCACGGGTGTTGATATTGTTCGCAAACGCATGGATGGATGCTTGAAGGTCATCCGTTGCTTGGATTGCGATTTCAATTTGGATATCTTGTTCTTCGTTTTGAAGATAGATAATATCGTCATGAAGGGGTTGTTTTGATTCATTGAGATAAGATACGAACTCCTTTATACCACCGGTGTATTCGAAAGTAGTTTGCTGATTCTCAGTGTGTTCGCGATCATCTTGTAGCGTAATTTCGATACCGGAGTTGAGGAATGCGAGTTCACGAAGTCTGGATTCCAAGGTCGAAAACTCAAATTCAGTAGTTTCGAATATATCCTGATTTGGTCGGAATCGAATTAATGTCCCAGTTTCTTCACCAGGGTCGAGATCACGTTTTCGCGTAAGGTTTGTAACGGGTTCACCTTCCTCAAAGCGTTGTTCCCATTTTGCACCATCTCGCTTGACGACAACTGCCAGTCTTTCCGAGAGGGCATTGACGACACTGACCCCGACGCCATGAAGACCTCCTGAGACTTGATATGACTTGTTATCAAATTTTCCGCCAGCATGGAGAACTGTCATGATAACTTCGACAGCTGGCCGGTCATATTCTTCATGTGTATCAACCGGTATGCCACGGCCGTCATCTTCGACACTAACGGATCCATCGTCATGTAGTGTGACCGAAATCGTATCACAATAACCAGCCAAGGCCTCATCGATAGAATTATCGACTACCTCATACACGAGATGATGGAGGCCCCTGGAATCAACTGAACCAATATACATAGCCGGCCGTTTTTGTACTGCCTCAAGACCTTCTAAGACTTGAATTTGGCCAGCACTATACTCTCCTTCATCAGCCATAAATATATACATACATAGGGTCTTCCGACATAAATAAGAAACGCACGCGCGCGCACGCCAGCTGTCTGACATATAGTATAAAAATAACTACTTACTTACTTTATGATCGCTCAAACCTCTCCTGAAGAGCAATATATGGAACTAGTTTTACTTACAGGATGGTGTTAATAACCCACGTTGTCAGGCCATTTTAACCTTGCGAACCTCACGTTATCATGTGGTTTTATATGGATCCATCCATTGTTTAGTGGCATAGAATGACGTCGTTCCAATCGACATTGGGTGAAGGAGTTGCTGAAGAACTTGCAGCCGATCAGCGACAAATTTCAATCGCTGAGTTTTTCGAGAAAAACAAGCATATGCTTGGCTTCGATAGTGAGGCCAGAGCTTTAGTAACAGCTGTCAAGGAGTCCGTTGATAACGGTCTCGACGCAGCTGAAGAAGCAGGGATTCTTCCTGATATTTATATTAAAGTGTCGAAAACGTCGGGCGATTATTATCGGGTCGTTGTAGAGGATAACGGCCCGGGAATAACAAAAGAGCAGATTCCAAAAGTATTTGGAAAACTATTGTATGGGAGCCGATTCCACAAACGTGAACAGAATCGTGGCCAGCAGGGAATCGGAATTTCGGCTGCCGTGCTATATTCTCAATTAACGTCGGGTAAACCTGCCAAGATTACATCTCGCACGCAGGGGAGTTCTGAAGCTCAATATTTTGAAATACGGATTGATACCGAGACAAACGAACCCGAAATTAAAGGAGAAGAAATAACATCGTGGGATCGCCCCCATGGCACCCGAATCGAGCTTGAGATGGAGGCGAATTTGCGGGCGCGGCCGACATTACGTGATTATATTACCCATACAGCGATCGTAAACCCCCATGCTAGAATCGAATTTCATGAACCTGATGGGGAGTTGAAATTTGAACGTGCAACAGAACAATTACCGGAAGAAACTGAAGAGATTCGCCCGCATCCCCATGGGGTTGAACTTGGAACGTTATTGAAAATGCTCAATGAAACGGACTCATATTCTATCTCTGGGTTTTTACAAGAAGAATTTACCCGCGTCGGGGGGAAAACGTCGTCCGCAATACTCGATAATTTCCGCGACCGCTATTTTGGTCGGGCTATGACATGGCAACCCCCAAACGAAACAGGCGAGACGAATCTAGAAGGAGTGATCCGTGATGCGGTATCAAACAAAACGCAGGAAGCCACAACGGCATTTTCTGATCGAGTAGCAAAAGAAATACGGTCAAAATCTCGAGTAAGTTATCACGGGCTGAAGGAGATAATAACGACTGTGGCAAATGATATCGAACGTGATTTTGATACGACTTTTGGGGATACCGTCCAAGAAAACGCACGGAATGCTGCATGGAATCTAATTATAACTGATATTTCGTCGGATCTGTATTCGCTCGTCGACGAAGGAACAACCTCCCGTAAATCGGATGCAACAATTCAAGGATGGGCTGAACGTATTGCATCAAAGTTCGATAATATTGAGGATTCCAGACAGCATATACTGCGATCCAATCTTAGCGAAATAGTCAATCGATCGGCAGATGATACTGAAAAATATGACGATGCAACAATTGGAGAGACGGCCCGGGAAAATGTAACGGATCTTATATGGTCGAAAATGGACCGAGTCCCCAACGACTTACCGCGGGTTAAGACTATCGCTGATGACCGCGACATTGCCAGTGATCTTCTTGAGGCAATGAAAAAGACGGATATTATTGCTCCGCCAACAGATTGTCTTTCGCCAATCACTGAAGATCTAATTGAAGCAGGGTTACGAAAGGAATTTGATGCGGATTTCTATACTGCAGCAACCAGAGATGCTGAAGTCCACAGTGGTGATCCATTCATTGTTGAGGCGGGTATTGCATATGGCGGAGAAATCGAGGAAGATGGTCAACTTAACTTGATGCGGTTTGCAAATCGTGTCCCGCTTGTCTACCAACGCGGGGCATGTGTTACTACTGATGTCGTAAAAGATATTGGGTGGCGAAATTACGGACTGGATCAACCTGGTGGATCGGGGCTACCAAATGGCCCGGTTGTATTATTAGTGCATGTTGCATCCACTAATGTCCCCTTCACGAGTGAGTCAAAGGATGCCATCGCAAATATTCCGGCAATCGAAGATGAAATCGAGTTGGCGATCAGAGAAGCCGCACGGGATTTAAAATCATATCTCAATAAACGGGAATCACTGCAACAACGACGTCGCAAACAGACCGTCATTGCTTCTATTTTGCCAAAAATGGCAACGAAAGTCTCAGAAATGGTCGATCGTGATGAATTAGATATCGACGATTCCCTGGCAAAAATTATGAATAATGTCCATATCGAGCGAGCACAGGATGGTGATGCAGTCACGTTGACAGTTACAAATTATGATAGTACCAAAGCGAATTTAGAAATTACCGATATTGTGTCAGCGAAACCAACAAATCTAAGCAACGGTTCAGTCGTTGAAATGGATGGTGAATACTTTATTAATTGGGAACCGACGATTGGGTCCAATGAGCAAGCTACCTTAGATTATACTGTTTCTGGCAATGCATCGTTTGATCTGACCGTCGAAGGCATTGAATCAGAACGATTAACGATAGACCAATGAGTTCCGATACTGAAGCCCAAGAACAATTACTTGATTTAGCCGAACAGTTTTACGATCAATTTGCTCGGGGAGAAATTCCACAAATGACGCTTCCGACACGGACAAAATCAAACATCGAATATGATGAAGAGAAAAACGTGTGGGTATATGGTGACAGAACGACAACCCGGAGTGCAAATTCGGTTCAAGGAGCAAGAAAATTACTAAAAGCTGTTTATGTGATCGATTTCTTGGAACAACAATTAGACGAAGGGCGGTCTTCGACCCTCCGGGAACTGTACTATTTATCTGAATCGTGGGAAGAAGATGAAGCTCAATTCAATGACCAAAGCGAATCTGACAAACTCGTTGAGGATCTTGAAATTGTCAGTGGGGTCAAACGTGAGGATTTCCATATGCGACCTGAAGAATCAGGCGCAACGATTATGGGACCACTCCACCTGCGTGAACAAACGCGTCGAGGGGAACGAGAGATTCACTGTCAAAAAGATGTTGGTGAGGGTGGATATCAAATTCCGAATAATCCAGATACCATCGAATTTCTTGATGAAGATGCAGATTTTGTATTATGCGTCGAGACTGGTGGGATGCGGGATCGATTAGTTGAAAATGGGTTTGATGAAGAATATAACGCTCTCATTGTCCATCTAAAAGGACAACCTGCACGGGCAACCCGTCGACTCACCAAACGCCTTCATAATGAACTTGAACTGCCGGTAACTGTGTTTACCGATGGTGATCCATGGTCTTATCGCATTTTCGGATCCGTCGCCTATGGGTCTATCAAAAGTGCTCATTTATCAGAATATCTTGCGACGCCTGATGCACAATTTATTGGGATCCAACCAAACGATATCGTCGAGTATGATTTACCGACGGATCCACTTTCAGATTCCGATATCAATGCGCTTGAAAGTGAACTTGAGGATCCTCGATTCCAGACTTCATATTGGGAAGAACAAATCAATCTCCAACTCGATATTGAGAAAAAGGCAGAACAGCAGGCACTTGCATCTCGAGGATTAGATTTCGTTACGGAGACATATTTACCAGAACGACTGCAAGAAATGAATGTAATCTAACGTTCCCGCGATGAACACGTATACACAAACATTATAAGAGGAACATCATCAATTTCCGTTCGGTGGAACGGTGAACTACCCCGTCCTATTCGCTCCGTTTGGTCGCTTCTTGACGACGGGAATATAGCTTGTAAGAGCTAAATTTCATCGGAAAGGAATAATTCCCCGTTATAAATTACAAATGGTCATTTTCCAGTAACGATAGCTATAGATTCCAATAAGCGTAAAGGAATGTAACACAGAGTGATTAACTAATGAGTGAAGATGTGCCGTCACGGAGTGGATCCGTACGGCTTGTTGGTACTGCCCATATTTCCCACGAAAGCGTCACTGAAGTGAAAGAAACGATACGAGAGGAACAGCCTGATGTCGTCGCTGTCGAATTAGATGAAGGTCGGTATCGACAAATAATGGACGAAACGCCTGAGGACCTTGATCCAAAGGATCTTCTTCGGGGAAGTATGGCATTCCAATTGTTGGCGTATTGGTTACTTTCATATGTGCAGGCAAAATTAGGCGAACGTTTTGATATTGAACCTGGTGCAGATATGAAGGCGGCTATAGAAACCGCAGAAGAAATCAATGCAAATTTAGCGCTTGTAGATCGCGATATTCAGGTCACAATTCAGCGATTTTGGGCACGGCTTTCCTTCGTTGAAAAAATACGATTGTTCTGGCAACTGTTGTTGGGATTTGCTGGCATTTCAACTTCAGAGACGGAAATCGAGCTTGAGGAATTAACCGAAGGTGATGTTATCAATGCGATGTTGGAAGAATTCCGAACGTTCAGTCCGGGCGGTGCAGAAGCACTAATCGATGAGCGAGATGCCTATATCGCACATCACCTTGTAAATCTCAGGAAACAGGGCTATCGTGTTGTGGCTGTTGTTGGCGCAGGGCATCAACAAGGTATCGAACAGTACTTGGAAAACCCAGCATCATTGCCGCCACTATCCACATTAAAAGGGACAGAAACACGGCGTTTTTCGATCGGCAAGGCACTTGGTTTTCTATTAAGCCTTGGATTTGTGTTATTTTTCGGCCTCTTAATCATGGCCAATGTTGGCCAGATGATTTTGATCAAAGTTTTTATAGCGTGGTTTCTCTTCAATGGTATTTTTGCCTTTGTTTTGGCTAGAGTAGCGGGTGCTCATTGGAGTAGTGCCGCGCTCGGTGGCAGTGTGGCCTGGTTGACGAGTTTAAATCCTCTTCTTGCTCCAGGTTGGTTTGCGGGTTATATAGAGTTGCGCCATCTCTCAGTGCGAATCAGCGATATCGGGACACTCAATGATCTATTGGGAAATGAAGAACTTCCGATGAGAACGTTAGTGCAAGAAATGTTCGAGGTACCGCTATTTCGCCTCATTGCGATCGTTGCGATGACAAATATTGGGAGTATGATCGCAAGCATCCTCTTTCCGATCGTTGTCTTACCGCTTATAGGCGGACCATTTTCAAGTATTGGGGCAGTAATTGCAGCACTCCAAGAAGGAATTAATAACACCATCAACCTATTTATATGAAATTTTCCACTCGAGAGATATTTGATTTAGGAATTGCGTGGCTCGCGCTTGGATTAGCCTTCACGTTTTTCTTTCTTCGACGACCATTGGTTTTCTCACTTGAGTTAATTATCCCTGTTTTCATTATAACACTAATAACGGTTGGGACAGGGTTTCTCTTGCATGAACTTGCCCATAAAGTAACAGCAATCCATTTCAACCAGATTGCTGAATTTCGGGCTGATTATGGGATGTTATTTTTCGCTGTTGTGGGAGGACTGGCAGGATTTATTTTTGCAGCCCCAGGGGCAGTACATCACCGGGGATATTTATCCGATCGAGAACACGGGTTGATAGCATTGGCCGGTCCAGTAACAAATCTCCTACTTGCGGTAGTATTTGTTCCAGTCTGGTTTG
>JBDGRB010000003.1:0-561 GCA_042218485.1 Halobacteriaceae archaeon
ATAGATTACCTTCGCGTCTATTCACTTCGAAGTAGTCTAACTCGTTTTTCCGAGATGGATTTGGTTCGATAGTCGGCATAACCGCTATGCGCTACTCCGCTCGGTGGATGACACTCGCCGACGAGCGGATTCTGGAGTACCTCACCACCACCGAAACGAGTACGCCCAAGAAGATGGCCGATAGTGGTGACGTCCGATTCTCCCGGCAGTATATCGGTGAACGCTGTCGGACGCTCGCGGACTATGGACTCGTCCAGCACCCCGGGAATGGTGTCTATCGAATCACGGAGGAGGGCCAGGAGTATCTGAGTGGCGACCTCGACGCTGAGGACTTGGAGGGGGATTCTGATTAGGCTCCGAGAGGCCTCCGAGCAGTAGGAGGTGATGAGAGAGCAGTCGGCCCGCGCTCCAAGGGTATCCGTCAGTCAGGCTCTCGCGCCAGTCTCCGCGCCAGTGAGCCGGCTCTCCCGCGATGGGGCAGTTGAGCGTCAGTTTCGGGTAAGTTGATGTGGTCCCCCGTCTATCCTTGGGGCGAATCGCGCCATGCCGTGGACCCGTACG
>JBDGRB010000003.1:571-2947 GCA_042218485.1 Halobacteriaceae archaeon
CTATTCTCCTGCCGACGATGAGTCGGCCAGAACGGGAGTCCACGCTGAATCCCATCGCTTTAGCGGTGGGTAGCTCAACTATTAACTACTATTATTTCTATGCAGCAGATGATAGCATGGAGTTCTCTTTCCACGAAGAGCAACGTAGATTGCTTATGGGTTCGGGCGGATTTGAACCGCCGGCCTCCTCCATGTCAAGGAGGTGTCATAACCGACCTAGACCACGAACCCCTCCGTTCTATCCTTTCATTTGCCTATAATTGAAGCTTTCGCATTCTTCATTCTCTACTAATTGAACTCACCAATGAGTGTATCCGATCCGAGCTTTCCATCATCGCTCGACAGATTTAAGAGTACGTACAATGTTGTACATTATAACACGAAAGTATCCATTAATGTCCAACTATGCAAGAATATATTGAATCAGTTACCAACGGCAACGATCTAACAAAAGCAGAAGCCCGTAAAGCAGCAACCCAAATTTTCGAAGATGCAACGGAGGCCCAGATTGGGGCATTGCTCACCGCATTGCGCTCAAAAGGAGAAACTGAGGCTGAAATCGCCGGTTTTGCCGAAGGTATGCGGGATGCAGCTCGAACAATTAGTCCTGATCGAGAACCCCTTGTTGACACCTGCGGAACAGGGGGTGATGATTATGATACAATCAACGTATCAACAACAAGTGCTATCGTGGTAAGTGCTGCAGGAGTCCCTGTTGCGAAACATGGAAATTATTCTGTCTCTTCGTCATCGGGAAGTGCCGATGTATTGGAAGAACTGGGAGTGACGATTGATGCAGAACCTCAGGCAGTTCAGCAAGCAATTGAAGATCACGGTATTGGATTTATGCTTGCGCCCGTTTTCCATCCTGCGATGAAGGCTGTAATTGGACCGCGTAAAGAATTGGGTATGCGGACGATTTTTAACGTATTGGGTCCCTTAACCAATCCTGCAGGAGCTGACGCTCAGATTGTCGGCGTTTATGACTCTGAATTGGTGGCTGTTCTTGGACGGGCATTGACGAGGATGGATGTCGATCGTGCGTTAGTTGTTCATGGTTCCGGATTGGATGAGATAGCGATTCATGATACTACGACGGTTGCTGAAGTACAAAATGGCACGATAAGCGAATATACGATATCCCCTGAAGATTTAGGACTGATCAGGGCTGATGTTTCTGCGGTTGGTGGCGGATCACCTGCACAGAACGCCGCGGATTTACAAGCCATTGTATCAGGTGAAATGGACGGTCCAAAACGAGACATCATTTTGGCCAATGCCGGTGCTGCACTGTATATTGCTGGTGAGGCACATTCAATTCGTGATGGCGTCGAGCAAGCAAGAAAAGTTATCAACGAGGGCCAAGCTAAAGAAACCCTCAAAGATATGCAAGAAGCGATCCCGACCCAATCATGACTCGAGTGAAAATCTGTGGGATGACTCGAGAAGACGATCTCCGCGTTGCGATTGAGGCTGGAGCCGATGCTGTCGGGTTCGTTATGAACGTCCCAGTCGATACTCCTCGTGAGATATCACTTCAAAAAGCAAAACAACTTCTTGATATTGTTCCCCTGTTCGTGAACTCAGTTATTGTCACGATGCCAGATGATCCCGATACTGTGGTCCAACTCGATGCAGAACTTGCTCCAGATTTTTTTCAGATTCATAATGATATGTCACCGGGTGATATCGCCTATTTAAATACGCAAATAGATGCTGATATAATAAAAACAATATCACCATCAGAGATGAAGGTTGCTCATCGATATGAAGATCTAGTTGCTGGGTTACTTGTTGATTCTACAAACGATGAAGGGGGCGGTGGCACAGGAGAGACTCATGATTGGAGAGAAACACAACAAATCGTTGATGATGTCGACGTTCCGGTGATACTTGCTGGGGGGTTAACTCCTGGTAACGTGCGCGAGGCTGTACGGACTGTTGAACCCTTTGGTGTTGATGTCGCAACAGGTGTCGAGAAAGATGGTGGTATCAAAAATCACGAAGCAGTCACTGACTTTATAGAAAATGCTACGACAGCATCCTCACTGGTCGAGTCATGAACTATACACGGGATGAATTTCGGACATTAGCCGATAGCCAACAGCCTACACTAGTAAAGATCTCCGCACAATTAGATGTCGAAGTATCCCCTTTGACTGCATATGCTGAGTTACGAGATGAATTCGGATCCCCGTATTCGTTTTTACTCGAAAGTGCTGATAAAATAGCATCAAGTGATCCAGATGGAGCATTTCGGCCGTCTCAAGTAACCAAAGATAGACATGCGAGATACTCCTTTATAGGGTATGATCCCGATGCTGTGATTTCTTTCTCTCCAGAGTGTGATGAAATAACAACATTGTCTGATCGAAC
>JBDGRB010000003.1:2957-9946 GCA_042218485.1 Halobacteriaceae archaeon
GACAATAACAAAATACCTCGCCACTGGCAAGGGGGATACACTTGACAGAATTCGGTGTACGCTTCCTTCGATCCGAAAACAAGGATTTGATACAGATGTAGATCAACGTCAACAGCTTGATGGTGGCCTTGTCGGATTTATAAGCTATAATGCCGTTTATGATCTCTGGTTAGAGGAAGTTGGTATTGATCGACCGGATACAATTCAGTTACCAGATGCCGAATTTGTTGCTACAACACGGGTAATTCAGTTTGATCATGCCACTGAAACAATATCTGTGGCTTTTACACCAATTATCGACTCCGATACGGATATAGATGAACTATATGATTCTCTGCAGTCAGAAGTATCAGATTTAGAAACAATACTCCAAGATACGTCATCGCCTTCGTTTGATGGATTTGCCAAATCTGGTGAACGGATGGATCCAAAGAAGGCATATCAAGACGCCGTAAAGCAAGCCAAACAAGCTGTGTATGATGGAGAGATCTATCAAGGGGTAATATCGCGATCACGAGAACTTACTGGTGATATTGACGCACTTGGACTGTATGCCACCCTTCGGGAGATTAACCCTTCTCCGTATATGTATATTTTATCCCATGACGACCTTGCCATTGTAGGGGCAAGTCCTGAAACTCTCGTGTCTGTTCGTGGCGATCAAATGTTATTGAATCCAATCGCCGGAACCTGTGAACGCGGGTCGAGTCCAGTCGAAGATCGGAAACTCGCCGGCGAAATGCTAGCGGATCCAAAAGAACGAGCAGAACATACGATGCTTGTTGACCTCGCTCGAAATGATATCGGCCGAGTTGCCAAATCAGGAAGTGTTCGGGTCCCTGAATTTATGAACGTACTCAAATATAGCCATGTCCAGCATATCGAAAGTACTGTCACAGGGATATTGAACGATCAAAATGATGTTTTCGACGCTGTTCGATCGTCATTCCCCGCCGGTACATTGGCAGGTGCGCCAAAAATTCGTGCAATGGAGTTAATTCATCAATTAGAAACATCACCCCGTGGTGTATATGGTGGCGGTGTTGGTTACATTTCATGGGATGAAGATGCTGATTTTGCCATTGTCATTCGAACAGCTACGGTGTCGACACAAGAGAATACTGATCATATTAATATTCGAGCTGGTGCTGGCATCGTCGCTGATAGTGAGCCGACGGCAGAGTACAACGAGACTGAAAATAAGATGGGTAGTGTCATTGATGCCCTTGAGAAAATGAATGAGGTTACACCGGGGGTCCAGCAATGAAAATCCTTGTGATAGATAATTACGATTCATTTACGTATAATCTGGTTGATTATGTCAGTCAACACGCAGAAACTGCTGTGTATAAAAATAGTGTAGAACTATCGACAATCCGATCAGCAAACCCTGATGGAATTATAATTAGTCCAGGTCCAGGCCACCCGAAAAATGATCGGGATGTAGGTGTTTCCAAACCGGTTATCACGGAGTTAAGTCCATCTATCCCGACACTGGGTGTTTGTCTTGGACTAGAAACAGCAGTGTATGCTCATGGTGGGGTGATTTCACATGCCCCGGATCCCATTCATGGCAAGGCATATTCTATCAGTCATGATGAACAAGGTATCTTCCGAGGCATTGAACAAGGATTTCAGGGCGGTCGATATCATTCATTGATTGCGAGTGACATTCCTGATTGTTTCACCATTTCAGCGACGACCGTTCACGATAATACTGAACTCGTAATGGCAGTTCGACACCGTGAAGACCCACTTATTGGCGTTCAATTTCATCCAGAAAGTGTTCTTACTGCAGTAGGCCATGATGTGATTGAAAATTTCCTTACAATAACACAAGAATCCAAACTGTCATTGGTTGAATAATCAAACGCCACCATTGACTTGTTCTGTGATGGAATTTCAGCCAGGTCGAAAGCAGACTGAAAGTAGAGGTTGCCGAAATTCCATAACGGAATGGGTGTCTTGTAAGTTTTACTTTCACCGTGCTTTGCAGTCCATTAAACCCCCTGGAGAATTAGGATAAAATTGGCACCAAATTTCGCCGATTGTGCACCCCGTTCCAAAGGAATAAATACTCGGGAACCAACCGGGTGCACACCCTTAGCATTCGATAGACATTAGACACATGACACAAGAAACTACTTTCGCATTTGCGACCGGAGTGGAGGGACAAAAATGAGTTCGGAACAACTATCTGCAGCTGAGTTCACATTACCCATCAAACGAACAGACGGAGAAACACTTCAGGAACGCTTAACCCAGAATGCCTATCATAACATTCTGCCCGCACGGTATTTGAAAAAGAATTCCGATGGCGAACTCGTTGAGTCACAGGAAGATCTGTTTGAACGTGTTGCTCGTAATATTGCCCTCGCCGAAGCTGTGTTTGCGGCTCGTAACCAAGATACTGAGATTATGGTAACACCAGATCAGGTAAAACCTGATCATCCTCGACGAGATGAGTTAGCCGAGGAAGTATTTGGCACTGGGACGACTGTTGAGGACACTGCAGAAACACAGTTAACGGAAGACAACGTTAATAAATTTGCTTATGAAACGGTTGTTCCTGAACTTCCACCAGATATCCGTGATCATGTCAAGTCTATAGCTAACGACTTTCAGGAATTGATGGAACGCCTTGCATTTATTCCAAATTCGCCAACGCTGATGAATGCCGGTGATGAACTCCAACAGTTAAGTGCCTGTTTTGTGGATTCTCCTGAAGACGATCTAACTGATATTCATGAAACGGCAACAGAAGCGGCACAGGTATTCCAGTCCGGGGGCGGCATGGGCTATGCCTTCTGGAAACTTCGCCCGTACGGTGATCCAGTTGGTTCAACTGGTGGCATTGCCTCTGGACCCATTACCTTCATGGAAACCTATGATCAATTATGTGAGACTATTGCCCAAGGGGGTGCCCGGCGCGGAGCTCAAATGGGCGTGATGCGAGTCTCACATCCGGATGTCATTGAATTTATCCATTCGAAAAATAAAGACGTGTCTTTGGCTCATACATTGCGGCTAAATGACCCTGACGATTATACATATACGTCATTTTCAGAGGCACTCGAAGAAGCACGAGAATTGATTGATGATGAGGGTCGAGTACCAGAACATCTCCGGAATGCCGTTGAAGGGCATTTATCGAATTTCAATATCTCAGTCGGTATTACGGATGATTTCATGGAAGCTCTTGAAAATGATGAAGAATATACATTCACAAATCCACGCACAGAGGAACCCCACGTTGCCACGGAAGAAACAAAGGAGATGTATGAACGGTATGGCTTAGGTGACTATGTCGAAGTCGGTGAAGAACTCTCAATTCCTGCACAAATCATTTGGGATCGCATCATAGAAGGCGCATATGAAAACGGCGAACCTGGCGTTATTTATCTCGAACGTGTCAACAAACGACATTCCTTTGATGTTGAGAAATATCCCGACCATCGAATTTTAGCCACGAATCCATGCGGTGAACAGCCCCTCGAGGAATATGAGGCGTGTAATTTAGGGCATATCAATCTCTCGACGATTGCAGCAGATAATGCTCCAGATTGGCGAGTATGGTATGATGAACATCAACATGAGTATGACGACCTTGAAGCTGCTATTTCGGATTTCCTCTCGGAAGCAATTGCCTTCGATGAGTTTAATCACCGAATCGAGTTGGGTACTCGATTTTTGGAAAACGTCGTCACGATGTCTGATTTCCCTGTTGAGGATATCGAAGAAAAGGTCAGTGAAATGCGGAAAATCGGGCTTGGTATCATGGGATTAGCCCAACTCTATATCCAGCTTGGCGTGAAATATGGATCCGAGGAAGGGAATGAAATCGCCCGCCAGCTTATGCGGCACATCAATCACGAATCCAAATGGACTTCGCATGAATTAGCAAATGAACGAGGGGTTTTCGATGAATGGGACAAATCCAAATATGCAGATCCCGTTGCATATCGAGAGTGGTTTGAACACCAAACTGGACTCGATGCGGATAATTGGGAGAATGGTTTTCCCATTCGCAATCACAACACAACCACGATCGCTCCGACAGGTACCACTTCAATGGTCGGAAATACGACTGGTGGGTGTGAACCCATTTATAATGTAGCATATTATAAAAACGTCTCCGATGACGTCCAGGGCGAGGAGATGTTGGTTGAATTTGATGATTATTTCCTCCGGGTATTAGAAGCGAATGATATTGATGTTGATACGGTTAAATCAGAAGCCAAAGAACAAATGGCCAATAATAACTTTGATGGCGTTGAAGGATTATCTTCTGTCCCTGATGCCATTGGTGAATTATTCGTCATCACATCTGATCTCTCAGGGAAAGAGCATGCTGCTGTGCAATGTGCATGCCAAGAAGGCGTGGATAGTTCGATTTCGAAGACCTGTAATTTCCCCAACTCGGCAACAAAAGAAGATATGGAAGAGGTATATCGATTCATCTATGAACATGGTGGCAAGGGAGTAACTGTCTACCGCGATGGAACCCGTTCGAAACAAGTCCTCACGACTCGAGCCCAAAACACTGACTTTGCTGAGATGGATGAGGATGAAGCTGCTGAAGCATTACTTGAGGAAATTCGGGATATCTTTGGCGATGTCGATAATTTCTTGGAGAACGAACAAATTCGAAAAGAAGTCGCTGATGATATTGAAACACTGAGCCAGTTTGAAATCGGCACTGCGAAAAAACGACCCCGGCCAGATGTTCTTTATGGGGTTACCCAGCGGATTGATACTGGATACGGCAAACTGTATGTAAATATCAATGAGGATGAAAATGGCAGGCCGTTTGAGTTGTTTGCTAACATTGGTGACTCGGGTGGCTTCACTGCCTCATTTACTGAGGCCTTAGCCAAAACAATCAGTACTGCATTACGCGCCGGCATCGATCCAGAAGAAATAGCATCTGAACTCGAAGGGATCCGTTCGCCAAAAGTTGCCTGGGATAAAGGTGAACAAATCAACTCTATTCCGGATGCCATCGGGACAGCCATGCGTCGATATCTCGAGGGTGATATTGATCGGGCGTCCTATCCACAACAACGCAATCTCGGCGAAATTGCTGATGAAGATATCGAAAATCAATCACAAGAACCAGAAATTGATAACGACCAAAATCCGCAGACAACCTCGGATACTCAATCAATAATTGATGCTGGAGAAAGTCCTGAATGTCCTGAGTGTGGATCCCTATCTCTCAATTATTCCGAGGGCTGTAAAACATGCGAAGCCTGTGGATGGAGTGAATGTTAAACCGAAATGGATCAGGAAAACAATCAACACACAGCAGATACACCGTCACAACGTTCGGGTCAAAATCCGACCTGCCCAAAGTGTAATATGGATCTATATACACGTCACTGTAAATATATATGTCCACAACATGGCGTTATCTATGACTGCTCTGACCCGTTCGCTTAGCCTCGCCTTTGGAATAGATACGATATGCCGGTTTTGCCAACAATACGAGTGCTAACACACCTGTTGCGATGATAAATTCGATTTTGATATTTACACGTTGAAACGTAAAGTACTCCAATGAACTACCGACAATAACAGCAGCCACTGTCCATGGAAGCTCTCCAATCGCCGTCCCGAGGACAAACATTCCAAGAGACACCCGGGAAACACCAGCTCCTGCTGATATAGCCTCGGCTGGTGTTGGAGCTAATCGCGCTGCGATTACGCCGCGTAACTCTCCGGTCTGCTCAAAAAACCGTTCGCCACCAGCGGATATATTCCCAATTATTCCCTTATCAGTTTGAAAATATCTTCCAAATCCATATGGGAGGAGACTTGTTACCACTGCACCTCCCAATGCGATCGGAATCCCGATAATGATTCCATACCGAAAGCCCACCAGTGCAGAGAGAATCGTAATCGGCCATGCAATAAACGGGCGAATAATATACAACCCAATCAATATAAGGGGAAATAACGGACTGAATACGAATTTGTGAAGAATTTCATATGATAGATTCGGAGAGAGGAAGAGTGCAGAAAATCCGACGATACCGATTATAAGGAGGCCAGTGAGTAGCTGCCTATCCATTCTCGTATCATTTTCCTGCAAAAGGGATGCGTTTAATGTTTTTGATTCATTTTCACATTATCCTTCCATGCATGAAATTGGAAATGAAAACAGTCTACTGGAGGGCGTAAATATTGAGTTGCTTGACTCGATAATTATTATACTGTCATGGACGACCGTGTGGAATTGGGTATCAAATTATTAACACACATTGAAGACCATGAAATGAGTGTCGCTGATGTAATTGACCGACTCGAACTCATTACCACAGATCCCCGCATTACAAGAAAAATACTACAGGAAGCAGAACAACGGGACATCATCTCTCGAGATAATACCACTGTCCGTTCACAAACATCCGCTCATATCCAATTTAATGATGATGTCATTGTCAAAGAGGGAGAATTTACTTGTCAGCGATGTGGAGCCACGTTGCAAACGGGTCATTTTATAAATTTTGATGGGCAAGAACTTGGTGCGTTTGGATCAACGTGTATTCGTAAGGTTATCGGTCGCGATTGAGTTTTTCTTCTAATTCTTGTAATATATCTTGTTGTTTGCTTTGGAGTTCTTTTTGTCGCTCGATTAATTCCGCAAGTGAATCGACGAGATCTGCAACATCCGTCTCAGATGGGGAAGGGGATCGCGCCGGAGAAGATACTTGGTCATCCTCTTGGTGTTCCTTTTCAGTTGATGTGCCAATCGGAGTGATATTTTCATCCCGGAACAAGGGCGGTGTTTCTTCTTCTTTTTCTTCAGCTTCTAGTTGATGGCGTTGTGCAAATTCTTCATATGTTTCGATGTCATGATATTCCAGTAACGCAGATTCTGCGGTTTTATGCACTTGTTGGATTTTTTCATGAGGTGCTTTTACTCGGTCGGTGCTTTCCGCCGTTTGAATTACTAGCTGAGAAGCAACATTCCCTTTTTCCAGCGT
>JBDGRB010000001.1:0-9889 GCA_042218485.1 Halobacteriaceae archaeon
CTATTCAAAGGCCTTCCTGGCGTCGGAAATGCTGTCGTCGCATATCTCGGTGGCAGTACCTTTCTCTTTGGTGGAGCTGCCGTGAAAAGCCTCACTATATCTCCGATCGTGTTATTTGTCCTTGCGGCGTTTGCTACATTTACCCGCGAAATTATAAAGGATATCGAGGATATCGAAGGTGATCGACAACAAGGCCTGAACACATTACCGATAGCCATCGGCAGACGAAAGGCACACTGGATAGCCACCGTATCGATGGCGATTGCACTAATTGTAAGTCCGCTTCCCTATTTACGCGAGACGTTTGGATTTATCTATCTCAGTATTGTGATTCCAGCAGACATTATCATGGGAGGGGCCACAATTATGGGCTTCCGAAATGCCAGAGTAAGTCAACAATGGTTGAAATATGGAATGTTTATAGCAGCGCTTGCCTTTATTCTCGGCCGATTACAACTATCAATATTATGAAAGCAAAATCATACAGCCCCACTCAAGCAATTTCGAGGACTTCAAAGGTAAAGGAACCTTCATAATCATAAAGAATATAAGCCAATCATGTCATTTTCTTTCCAGATGGGGTCAGGGGTTATCACAGCGAGGTGCGAGCATGAGTTCCGAAACGCAGGAAGATACTATGTATGAACTGGGCGATCCATTTGGAGAGGCAGTAGTCGAAACAGGGACGAATCTCCTTATTTCCGGTCCCCCGATGACTGGAAAACGCGGTATCGCAATTGATATTCTCGCTACCGGAGCCAAACAAGGCGAAGGAACGATAATTGTTACGACAAAGGAGGGTGCTTCCCAGATAGAAGACGAATTCTTCGGCCGGTTGGATGATGAGCCTCAACTGGGAATTATTGACGGAGTGACCCGACAACAAGGTATGGAAGATCCCGAAGAAACGAACTTGCGCAGATATACGTCATCGCCAGTTGACCTTACGGGAATCGGAATTGAACTCTCTGAACTGTTAGAATATTTTCACCAAAACCAAGACATTACTGCTAATCGTGTATTGCTAGATTCGCTTTCGACGCTTCTTATGTATTCGAATCTACAGACAGTCTTTCGGTTTTTGCATGTGTTTACAGGCCGGATTCAAAGTGCGAACGCACTTGGATTGTATACAATTGATGATTCCGCTCATGATGACCAAACGATGAGTACAATTCAACAACTCTTTGATGGGGCTATCGAGATTAGAAAAACAGACGGTAAGCCACAGTATCGGATTGTAGGATTAGCTGACATTGAGAGCGAATGGAACGACCTATAACTCGTTTTGATATTCGAAGAAGAGGTTTATGAAACTCTGCTACCTACATACACGTATGCCAATACATGCAGATGCACAATTAAAAGATATTCTCGAATACGATACCATTGCTGTTGTTGGCTGTTCAAGCACTCCAGGCAAAGATGCACATGAAATCCCAAAATTTCTCTTGGAGAAAGGATATGAGATCATCCCCGTCAATCCCTATGCCGATGAAATTTTCGGAAAGCAAACCTATGATTCACTATCAGATGTCTCCGAGACTATAGATGTCGTAGATATATTCCGCCCAAGTGAAGAAGTCCCCGGGATTGTCGATGAAGCGCTTGAACGAGACGATGTGAAAGTCATATGGATGCAACTCGGGATCAGTCATGATGAGGCAGCGAATCGCGCTGAAAATGCAGGGCTTTCGGTTGTTCAAGATCGATGTCTGAAGGTTGAGTACAACCGTCTTAAAAGCTGAGCGTACCCGATACTCACTATCCACGCGATATCAAGTGGAAATTAACAATAAACTGGATAAGGGACAGTCATATCAATTGTTATCCTTCCCAATCTTCAAACGATTTATAGATTCCTTTCGACAGGTAGCGCTCACTTGAATCCGGAAAAATCGTCACGACTGTAGGGAAGGGAACGTCAATTTCCCCCGATTCAATGTGTTTTGCAACCCGTTGAGCCGCCACACTCGCTGCGCCAGCACTTGATCCGACTAAATGTCCTTCCTCGGCAGCTAACCGCTTTAATTCCGTATGCGCATCACGATCCGATATCTGGATGATATCATCGACATACGCTGGCTCAAAGAGTTCATTCATTTGAGGACTATGGGTCCCAATTCCTTCGGTTTTATATTCTTCTTCGGATGGATTTTGCCCAATTGTCGCTGTATAGAGGGATCCTTCTGGTTCGACAGCCGCTATGTAAATGTTCTCATTTTGTTCCTGGAGATATTTAGCAATCCCCATAAGAGTTCCTGCGGTCCCACAACCAGCCACAACAGCACCGAGGTTCCCATCCAATGCATTATAAATTTCGGGTCCTGTCGTTTCATAGTGCGCCTCAACATTAAGCGGATTCGAGAATTGTTGTGGAACAACGGCATTATCAAATTCCGCTTCGAGTTCGTGAGCGCGTTCGATTGCTCCATCCATTCCGTCCTCAGTGGGAGTATTAATAACGTCAGCCCCTAGGGCTTCCATCAGTTGTTGTTTTTCAATACTAAAGCGTTCAGGGACGACAAAAATCGCCGAAAGATCCAGTTGTTGGGCAGCGATTGCAAATCCGATGCCAGTATTTCCAGCTGTCGGTTCAATGACAGTTCCTCCTGGATCGATATCCCCACGGTCAATCATTTGTTCAAGCATATATTTACCAATCCGATCTTTAACACTCGCACCAGGATTGAATGTTTCAAGTTTTGCATATATAGAGACATGTTCCGGTGAGTTATGGACTCGGACCAGCGGAGTTTTGCCAACAGTATCAAGGACCGAATCCAGAGGCGCTAAATGTGATGTCATCTGGCTAGTGCTATTTATCCAACCTGTTTAGAGGTTACCATTAACATCCTCCATCGATACCTTACTCCCCAATCAGCAAATAAAAAACCAATCGCTTATTACTAGTAAAAATATTCACCTATGAGACAAAAGCAGAGCAATATGGATCCATCATCCTTTTCGCCGGCCAAGCCGCTCACTTTTCTTGTTCAATAGACTGTTTATCTTGATCAGATAATTCCTCTAAGAGTTTCTGTTGCTCTTCTAACTGATCTTCGATATTTTTTACCCGTTCATTCGTATCCTGAACTGTTTCATACGTTTCGTCAACCTGTGATTTGATATCCTGTAATTTGGAATACAAATCCTCGCCCATATCAACGACTTTTTGAAGTTTTTTCGCGGTACTTCCTAGTCCCATATCATCAGTTTATATGGCGTGCTGTTTGTGTTTATCGGTCGCTGGGCTTTTCTTACCGGACTAGCCACATGTTAATATGATCGATGCTCGTCAGTGGAGTTACTTAGTATATATAACGAGTAGTCTCCTCTTACTCCTGATCGCAGTCCCATATGCAGTATTGAGTTTCAGTGAAATGGCAATATATTATGGCGTTGGTCCCATTTCACCACTAATACTGTCGCTTCTACCATTGATTTCCATTATCGGTATTGCCTCAGCACAATGGAATCGGTCGGATCCGCCAACAGTTGCTGGTATTGTATTGATAGCAAGCCTTTTCTTTATCGGGCTGACTGGTTGGTGGATGATTGAGGCGCAAGCCCTTATTGGTGGATTAACGATTAATGCAATGTTTCAGTACCATCCCTGGTCGCTTCTCATCGGTGGGATCGGATTACTCGGATGTGTGATTGGATATGCGATCACAGTCATAGAATAGGGTTTGATAGGATTTCCAATAGCAAATCGTATCCATTGAATCAGTTGACGAAAGACCCTTAAGGATTCTTCACCTATACTACAATGGACTAGGCTGGGCGGTTAGGCCCCGCTCTTATACCCACGCTATGGTCTTTAGTGGGGGCCGAATATCGGCGGCGTCTGGTCCAACCGCGACGGGCCCCGGAAGCCGACGTGGAAGCCTCGTCCTTCGGGGACAGCGGTCCACGATATGCACCTGCAGGGGTGTCTGTATCGTGGTTAACTGATGGCAATCCGTCAGGCACGGAAGTGAGCAGCGGACCATCGGACGACTGTCGCTCGAAGGGTCGCGGGGTGGAGAAGGCGACCGGGACTACCCATCACGGAAGGACCAGGCAATGCCGATCGTCCATTCTTCATTTCTATGTATTCATCCGAAGGGCCGACCCTAGAATAGCTGTTAGATTATTGTAGTGGTATAAAACGTGCAGGGTGATATCTCAGGGCGTGAGCCGTGGATAGCTTACTCTCACTATTATGATGTTGTTTCTGGAGGGACCTCATTACCATCAACTGTAATCTCTCCGGAAAGCGTCCGGTTCGGATATGGAATGTCAATACCGGCTTCATCGAACCGCTCTTTGACGCGTTGGACATATTCGCCGCGAGTCTTTATATAATCTGATCGACTCGGGTTTTTGATCCAAAATCGTGATTGTAATCCTACCGAAGAGTCTCCAAGTTCAGTTAGTCGAACTGAAGGTTCCGGATCATCCGCGATTCCGTCATGATTTCGTGCTTCCTCAAGTATTATTTCTGTAGCTAAATCGATATCATCCTCATATCCGATTCCGAACATATATTTAATCCGTAGCGTATCTTTCGCAACCGGGTTTTTAATCACACCGTCAGTCAGCTGAGAATTTGGAACCGTCAATAATTCATTATCGAATGTTCGTACTCGAGAAACACGTAAACTGATGTCTTCAACGACGCCTGAGTACCCATCCCATTCTATCCAGTCGCCGATTTTAAAGGGCTTATCTGTATAGATGAAAATGCCAGCGACGAGATTTTTCAACACATCTTGTAATGCGAATGTAATACCGAGGGTAGCAGCTGCACCGATCGTTGCAAGTGAAACGAGGAAACTACCGTATCCTGCAAAGCCAAAGGAGATGGCAATTGCGATGAAAACGATCGTAATCGAGACGATTTTCTGGAGTGGTTTCCGAGCATGTGGTTCGATATCCCGTCGTTCAAGAATCCGTGAAAATACAGGTTTTATTACCATCCGACCGATGAGATAGATGACGACAAATGACACCACGAAATATAAGATCTGTGTCACTGCCCGGCCATATTGGGGGCCGAGGATATCTTCAATAATAGGCAATGGTTGAACCATTAGTGATACACCGCAGTATTACCCCGTGTTTCAATTAATTCAGCGCCGACTCGTTCTGATAGATCCGTCGCTAGCTCATCAACTGTGCTGTCTCCCTGTGCCGAACGAAGAAATTTTACTTTGACAAGGTCACGGTCGTCCAATTGATCGGCTAACTCATCAACAACTGAATCGATACCAGCTTTCCCTACCCACACAGTAACATCGAGATCATGGGCCTCTTTACGCAATTCTTCAGTCATATGCCCTTGTACTCATTCAAAGAGCATGAAAGTTAAACAAACAGTATCACGAGTACAAAGGTACGCAACGATTACCTAACTCGAAGACATTAGTACGGATATCTATCGTGTTCGCCACATTCGCATGTAATAACAACATGCCCGGATTGGGTTCTAACTTGTGCGTTATTGCCAGGAATTAAATATCGATCACATTGATCACAGGTAAACCGCTTGATTGTTGTCGGTAACTCTAGTCGATGGCGTTCGGCTAATCGTTTTGCTAACCTGACGTATTCCCGCGAACGGTCGGGATGCGTATCTGCTACTTCTTTGGCTTTGCCTGCCAAGATACGAATTCGCTCCTCAGGAATGGTCACATGTAACTAGAGGGCCTTTATAAAGAAAAGAGTTTGTTTCAAAACGTGTATACCATCAGTTATTCCATGTATACCTATGCGGGTGCTTAACTACCTGGAATTAGCTGGGCCACTTCGTCGAAGCGGTATTGGGACCGCAGCGACCCAACAGCGCAAGGCACTTGCCGAGACGGATATCGAAGTCATTACTTCACCCTGGGATAATGCATCACCAACCAAAATTGGCGCCAATTTTTTGACTGGATCAAAAATACAGACTGTTGATGTTGTGCATAATAATATGATTGGTCCAGGTTCGTTAGCAGTGCTAAAACACGCTCACCGCCATGATATTCCAGTTATACAGCATGCCCATATAACGAGTGAAGACTTTAAGGAGAGTTTCCGCGGATCAACACTGGCGGCTGGGCCGCTCAAACGATATCTACGATGGTATTACTCCCAAGCTGATCTTATTCTTTGTCCAAGCAATTATACGAAGGAGCAATTGGAATCATATCCGGTAAGGACACCAATCAGACAGATTTCGAATGGTGTTGACCTCGAATCTGTCTCCGATCACGAACGATTACGAGACCAATATCGCACCAAATACGATCTGACTGGGACAGTTGTGTTTGCAATCGGTAATGTATTTGAACGAAAAGGATTGTCGACGTTTTGTCGGGTTGCCAAACAAACAGATTTTGAATTTGTTTGGTTTGGCGAATATGAAACAGGCCTTCTCGCAAGTCAATCCGTGAAGAAATGGACCCAAAATCCACCCCAAAATGTAACATTTACCGGTTGGATAGATGACAAGGCAGGTGCATTTGGTGCGGGGGATATTTTCCTCTTTCCGACAAAAGATGAAAATCAAGGGCTTGTTATTCTCGAGGCTATGGCGTGTGGAAAGCCGGTCATTCTACGGGATATTCCTGTCCTCAGAGAGTTTTTTACGCATGAACATGATTGTCTCTTTTGTGAAACCGAAACAGAATTCATTGAGGCTATTAAGAGAGTCTCGAGCGATCCGGCACTCAGAAAGAAACTCGGTAAAAATGCTCGAAAGACTGCAGAAAATCATTCCCTTGATCGGGTACGTTCCCAACTAACCTCTCAATATCACCACATTCTTCAAGACAAACAGTCAGACTATTAGGAGAGCACTGCAAATATCGCCATAATGCTGCCCCATGTCGCGACATTTACAGATACCTATCTCCCTACTGTAAACGGCGTAACCTATACAGTAGAGACGTGGCGTGACAGATGGCACCAGCGAAATGGGTGTATGGATATCATTTATCCCAAGGCAAAATCGTATTCTCCCGATGAAAATGAGTATCCAGTATTCAGTCTTCGATTCCCATTCTATCCTGGATTTCGTATGGGTGCGCCACTTATTCCAGAATCAGTTAGCGATGCAGATGTGGTCCATTCGCATACCCCCTTCGGCGTCGGTTATGCAGGATTGCGATTAGCAAAACGGGAATCACTCCCATTTGTCGTCTCCTATCATACGCCCATCGCAGAATATACGCGCTATATCACTCCAGGATCCAGAGAATCACGGTTACTCCGCAAGTTTACGCAACGGTTTGAACGGTGGTTCTTTAATCGTGCCAACCGCATAATCGCCCCAACTGAACAGGCAAAGAACCGCTTACTGGAAGAGGTGAATGTTACAACACCGGTAAAAGTTATACCGAATGGTGTTAATATCGACCACTTCAAACCACAGGATACAGACGAATTTCTTCAATCGTATTCAATTCCAGCTGATAAACCTATTATCGGATATACAGGCCGACATGGGTTTGAAAAACAATTAGAAGAAGTCATTGATGCCACGGAATCGCTTGATGTAAGAGTTCTGTTTGGTGGGGACGGCCCTGCTCGTGATACCCTCGAAAAGCAGGCAAGAGAGGTAAATACCGATATCCGATTTCTGGGATTTTTAGACCGTGAGGAGTTACCCTTCTTCTATTCATCACTTGATGTGTTTGCATTTCCAAGTCCAGTAGAGACACAAGGATTAGTCGCTCTTGAAGCAAATGCATGTGGCACACCCGTGGTCGGTGCTAATAGTGGCGCTTTAGCAGCAACCATCAAAGATGATGAAACAGGCTACAATTATGAAAGTGGGGATAGTAAGGCATTCGCAAAAGCAATAGAAAAAGCCCTGGATAATATAGATCGACTCTCGGAAACCTGTTTAGCTCGGCGTGAGGAATTGAGTGTTACAACGTCAATCGATGACCTGACGGACTTATATGCGGAAATCCTCGACAATTAATCCTCTTCTAGGGCGTCTGCAATTCGTTCAAGTTGTTCCGTTGCGCTTTGAATATCGTTGCGGAGTTGCTCAACCTGTCGAGCGAGTTGCTCTGAGCCAGGGCCTGATTGGCCTCCTTGCCCGGGTCCACCACCCATCATACCACCCATCATTTGAGCAAATGGATTACCGCCGCCCATGCCGCCACCGCCAGGACCGCCACCAGGACCGCCACCGCCCATCATTTCACGCATTCGTTCCCGAGCCTCATCTTCTGATTCTTCTTCTCGTTCCTCTCCTCGTTCTTCTCGTCGCTCTTCACGATGCTCTTCTTGTTGTTCTCGGATCTCTTCAACCCGTTCTCTGAATGATTTTTCCTCTGATTCTTCTTCATCCTCTTCATCAGTATTATCGGACATATTTTACGTCTTAGAGCGCGTTCGGAAAAGCGTTGGCTTATATACTGACATCCTATTAGTGAACTACCCCACCCTACTCAGCCGCTGACACGGCTTCCTTGAGGGTAGGGCTTCCCGTCTCACGAGTAGGATTTCCTGGTTCAGCGACGGCACTTGCAAGCATCGCGTCTCGGCGACGCGTCCCCGCAGCGGTGCCAGTCTCCACAGGCGTTGCTTCGGACTGTCCCAGCCCTACATCTGACTGCTTGAATTCCACTCCCAGCTTGGCTAAGCCGCGCTGATGAGTCTCTATCGCCGCGTTATAGTCGCGGTCAGTCGTGAACCCACACGATGGACACGAGTGTTCACGCACCCACAATGGCTTTTCAGATTCAACGCCACACTGAGCGCACTGTTTCGTCGTTCCGTCAGGATCAACAAGAACGACGTGACACCCGTGTTTCTCGCCGTGGCGTTCGAACGCTTGAATCGTCTTGTACCACGACATTGCGGCGATGTTGCGGCTGTTTTTGTCTTGCTGCATCATTGAGGCTACGTCCAAATCTTCGAGAAATACGGCATCGTACTCTCGCGTGTACCAGCACGCAAGTTTCTCCCGATAATCTTCACGGCGGTTCTGCACCCGCTCGTAGGCTCGTGCGAGCGCTTTCCGAACCTTCTCCCAGTTGCCCGACTTGTGCTCCTTGCGGGAAAGCGACCGATGCCGTTTTTCGATGCGTTTGCGGTCGGTTTCCTCGTCTAACCGAGCAAACGTGCGGTTCTCGGAGTCATGAACGAACTTGGTGATGCCGAGGTCAATCCCGACCGTATCTTCGGCGTTGAGATCCTCAACAGCGGGCTTGTCTGGATAGTCAGCGTTGTGCTCGACGACGATGCTGACTGTCCAGTCGCCGGTTTTCTGCTTTTTCAGCACGACCTCGTCGATGTCGGCGTCGTCTGGGAGTGGGCGATGATAGGTCAAGTGAAACGTGCCAATCTTGGAGAATGTAACCGTTGCGTGCCCAGTTCGGCCCGTGTTACTATCCACGTCGAAGCCGGACTGGTTGTATTTGATGCTCCGGTATTCTCGTGGGCGCTTCCACTTGAGTTCACCTACGTCGAAGCCGCGTTCCTTGAGTGAGTCGAGGACGCACTCACTGTTTTTGATGCGGCGCACCGCCATCTGGAGGCACTTCGAGTACACGCCATCCCACTCAGGCCATTGCTGCTTCCACTGCGGTAGCTTGTTCTGCATCGCCGTGTACGATGGCTTGTCGTGGGCAGGCGCGGGATGGTATTCTTGCGTGAGTGCGTGGTTGTAGACTTCGCGGCAGGTCTGGATCGCTTGCCACGCACTCTCGGCAGTGGCGGTGTCCTCGGGTTCGGCAGCGTATTGGAACGTTTCTTCGACCACTCCACTATCGTGGTTTGATAGTGCGACATTTGAAAGTGATGATTTCACGGGACGCAGACGGCTGTATCCCCACCCTACTGTGCGACTCGGCTTCGGCCTGCGTTGCTCGTTGAGGATGGGGACTTAGCCTGCAAGAGTTAA
>JBDGRB010000052.1:0-7835 GCA_042218485.1 Halobacteriaceae archaeon
TCTTCTACGGTGCCACCGGAGAAATCTATCTCGTAGCTACTTCGGCAACTACTGTTGAGGACGGGGACTTAGCCTGTAAAAGTTAAAGTAGTTGAAAATAAAGCCCTGGATACCGCCACCCAACCCCTATGAACCTTCATATCCTATAAGTATATATGGCAACCCAGCAATCTAAAGTAACGGAAGTCGCAACAAAAGTTGTTCTTTCATATCCGGCAGATTTGAGTGATTGGGGTCGGTGGCAGTTAGACGAACGCTCATTCAAATCGTATTTGCAAAAAACCAAAGGTGAAATAGCAGAGGGAGATGAGTGGGAAGTATTTTTAGATGTAGGCTGTTGTGGAAATACGCTTGACGTACCGCTCAGAATAGAATCTATTGATGGAACACCAGTCATGGGTGAAAATACGACCATCGAATATGTAGAACGCGAAGCCTGTGGAATTGAGGGAGGCTGGAAAGTTCAGTCGGAAGGAGCACCTACTGATACCTAATCGAAATAACACCATCACTACCCCGAATAATTACGTGATCTGCATCACGTTTGGCCGCTTGGATCCGGATCGTTTCATCGTCTGCAAGATCGTGGATAGCACTCTCAGTATTCTCCTCGGGTACCGTTAGGACATGAGTTACACCATTCGCTTCAGATAATGTTGCTAGTTCGTTATTCTCCAAATTTTTCGCAGCTTCATTCGCGGCTTCCCCTGGTTCGTTTGCCGAAACGTCAACCGATATCGAATATCGGTGTACTATCGTCTCGATTGTCCATTGAATATCTAAGGGGGGAACTGATTCTAATTTTGCGTCAATGATATCGCCCTCGGAAAGATCGGGATTATGGATTATAGTATAAATTTGGCCTTTCGATATATCGCGTAAAATAGCGCTTTCGTCATCGGAATGAGTGACGAGATATCTACCCTCTGTTTCTGACACACGTGGAGGTTACAGATACAATAATGTCTGCGTTTTGATCTCAATCCATTCGATAGAAAATAAGAATGATGATTGCTCCAACAAGCGGTGGAAATATCCCCAGTATTGTTGGAAGGCTATATAACCCAGTGACAAGTGGCTCGATAATTCTTGGAGGAGTTTGTTGATGGACTGCCGGTGTTGAAATTATTAATCCAATATATAGTAAGAATATATAGAGAAACCCACCGAGTGCCAGCCGTTGTTCGAACCGAATGGAAGTATTTTCACGATACCGTAAATGCCGAGCGACTCCAATAATCGGTGTTAACAGTGGCATGATAACTGTGAGTCCGACAAGAATGAAAAACGCCCGAGACAGGGCAATCGTCCCACCAGAAACATTTGCTGTAGCACCGATAATAGAAATCAAGGCAAATACCATCAATAAAGAGATTAAACCGATGATAATTCCCCCAATGATAAGATACGATTTAAATATTCGAGAATGGCTGTTGCGATACGCATAGGGAAACATACCAACAATGCCCGAATAGATATCGTCACTCATTGCTTCAATGGTATGAGACTAACACCCTTACTGCCTTCGGTCGGCCATACCTATTTTGTCTATTGTACCTAGATATAGACATATGATTGCCGAGACATTGGAATATCCACTGCGAGGCGATGATACACTCAAAACCTTCCTAATTGGTTCGATTCTGCTATTATTCAGCTTTATTCCAATTATTCCGACAGTGTTACTCCTTGGATATTTCGTTCGTGTGCTCCGAGGCGAGAGTGATCAACCGCCGACGTTCGATGAATGGGTCACTTTGGGTAAAGAAGGTGTCGGCGGATTTGTTATTGTTATTGTATATTCACTCATCCCATTCTTGATTCTTGTATTTCCACTGCTAATTATCGGGATGTTCGTGGGATATGGAATCGTAATTAACTATGATGTACATTCGCTTGAAAATCTACTTGAAATAACGACGGTAAGTATAATTGCATTTTTCTATTTTATCGCACTAACCATTATGGGTCTTCTTGCAACGCTAATAACCTCCTATGTGACACCTGCAGCGCTTGGGATTTATGCCCGGACCACTTCATTGTCGGCTACATTTACCCTAAAGAATCTACGGCAGGCGATATTTAGTAAATCATATCTATCTGCGTGGCTTCTGGCTATGGCAATATTGGTGATTGGTGGTCTATTTGCCACCGCCTTGATGGTGATTCTGATTGGCTTCGTTGTGTTGTTTTATCTGTTAGTTGTGGCATTTCGAATCCTCGCGCAGGGCTTGCCAGCGATACAAACCAGTGCCAACCATGACTGATATGTTCCGAGCCGAAGCTTACGCCTGCAGAGATGGTCAAACCATAACGCAACCGAGTTTCCAACTAATGGGTCGACTGGAATGCTAAAGGTTTGATTTCTTCCACTCTGTCTCATTTGTCCCTCGTCTCTGGATCCCGGTCAAAGATAAACACCTTGTACTTTGGGAAATAGTCTTGCATATGCGCATTGATATCGGTAACGTTCTCCTCAACGCCACAAATCCCAGTTTATCCGAGGAGGACCTAACAACGCTTGATCGTCACATTACTACTGCTCATGAAAGAATCGTCCAGGGTATGGAAACCGATGAATACGGGTATGCCGCGCTTGATCTCCCTGATACTGTCAATACAAATGAAATCAATTCGGTTGTCAATGAGTTACCGGATCCCGAAACTGTTCTGGTGATCGGAATCGGCGGTAGTGCTCTCGGAGCAGCGACGCTCACTGAAGGGCTTGAGACAGAAACGGACGTAATAGTTCTTGATAATATCGATCCGGAATATTTCAATGATCTACTCGAAACTGTATCTTTACGACATACCGTTGTAAATGTAGTATCCCGATCAGGCACAACAACAGAAACACTCGCGAATTTTCTATCGGTTCGTGCAGCAATGGAAAATGAAAATATTGACTGGACGGATCGAACGGTTATCACGACAGGTGAAACGGGACCTCTCGCTGATATCGCCAAGCAGTATAATGTACCCACTTTAGATGTACCTCCAAAAACACCAGGTCGATTTTCGGTTATATCGACGGTAGGGTTAACACCTGCAGCGCTTGCAGGGATTGACATCGAGGCAATCATCACAGGTGCGAAATACGAACGAGCAGAATTAACAGGATCATTGTATGATTGTCCAGGGTATGCATACGGGGCGATTGCCTACGGATTGGATAACCGTGGTGCGACAATGAACGCATTCATGCCGTATGCTGAATATTTAAAACGAAGTGCAGAATGGTTTGCTCAGCTGTGGGCTGAAAGTCTAGGGAAAGACCAAAGCGGGCAAACTCCATTACGTGCCTTGGGCGTGACTGATCAACATTCGCAATTACAGTTATATCGAGATGGACCACGGAACAAGATGGTCACGTTCTGTCGGCTTCGAAATAGCGAGGAAAAAACAATACCAACATTTGATATTGGAAACATCGATTATTTGGAAAACTGTTCCCTCAATGAGCTACGATATGCACAACTGCGGGCAACAGAAGCGAGTTTAGCCGAGGCGGACGTCCCCAATGTGAGACTTGAACTCGAAAAACGCAGTCCGACAGAACTCGGAAAGTTATTGTATACATTAGAGGTTGCGTGTGTATTAGCCGGTGAGCTGTATGAAATTGATACGTTTACACAACCTGCAGTCGAATGGGGGAAACAGGCAACAAAAGAGTTGCTCCGTGATGAACAAACGGACAAAACAGCCAAAATAAATGATAAACTAACCTTCGAAATAGAATCATAAGAAAATGGAATGGTTCCGTGAAGCCATTGGCCTCATGATCGCGGGTATGGGCCCATACAATTCCGATGTACTCTTCTCAATAGGAATGGTTGCAATACATTTAGTTACTGCATCTATTGTAAATTTATCTGGATTCTATACTCCAATTATCAGTGAGTGTAGTGGTATTCTGCAGACTACTGCGATAACGAATATCCCGACAGGATATATTCTCCATTTTCTCTACAGGCAGTTCAATGCGAGTGTCTCGGGACTTGCCCCCGAGGGACTTCACCAGTATGGTTTCACGAAACTGAATCTAACATTATATGGTAGCGTGCTTGGAATGATTTTGTTCGGTATTCCGGACTTCAATGAATGGTCGGATCAAATCCGTACATTCAGCAAGGCAGTGTATATTGGTATTATTAGCTTTGTAGCGATTATCGGCTGGTCAATTGTGTTACAAAGTATCGTAAATATAGTGAGTATCACACTAGGTCCTCTTAGGTTACAATTATTAAACACTCTCTCGCTTGGATTAGGAGGGATGACAATTACTGGATGGTATCTGTATATATCAAATAATTCACTCTCCTATCTCGATGTCTCCGCACCAATAACACCACGAGAAATCGGATATACAATCGGTGGAATCGTTGTCCTGTTTGGATTGCTAAAGGGAACAGAGTTCCTTCTAACATACTTTACTATACCGATAGCTGAACATGGAATAGCCACACAAGCTCGGCAGGGAAATCCGGCAATTCTTCTCATACTGATTCCAGCTGCATGGCTTATTATCGGTCCCATCGAGGAAATACTGTACAGGAATATAATTCAAAAACTATTATATTCGGCATTTTCACGAGGGCAGGCCATCGGATTGGCAAGTATAATTTTTGCCCTGTCGCATATCCCTGCATATTTGGGGTCGGGATTGCTCGCATTAACGTCGACGCTCATATTACTGCTGGTGTTATCCACAGTTCTGGGTATCGTCTATGAACGCACGCAAAATATTGTACCAAGTGCGATAGTGCATGGATCGTACGATGGTATCCTATTTATCATGTTATATGTTCGTCTCACATGACTGTATTTACAGAGTTTCGTCGTCTTACCGCTGTCTGACGGGAATTTATACATCTTGTTAATAATTATCAAAGTAGAAACTATGCCGCCACAATATGATCGTGATATTCAATTATCAGTTATCTGTTCGCAATCGACCGTGCGAAAAATCGACAAAATCGCCGATGAAAATGAACTGCCCCGTGAAGAGGTGATTCGGCAATTAATTGATCTTGGTCTCGATAGCGTAGACTGATGACACTAAGTCGCCGTTGCCGTGGGATCGTTTTGCTAAACGATTGTCTATTATTAATTGTTGAATAGAACGTGTGAAGATTTATGTGAACTGCCTCAGGGACAGCACTGGGGTACTCAGGTTGCTGTGCCTATAGATTCGGCAGGTAACAATCGTGATATCCTAGGACTTTATCAAAAGACCTCAGGAAGTAAAATCAGTGTATCAGCTTCTATAATGCAACTTCCAGAAATTCCTCTACTGTCACAATTTCGATCGCAATAGAGGGAGTTATTGTTCAGCGTTTGATGGATTTTTGCGTGTTAATTCACTTCCACATATCGGACACCGTTCTTTTTGTTCATCAAATTCTCGCCCACATCCCTGGCATTGGAATTGCCAATCTCGTGCTTCCTCAATGCCTTCCTGTGAGATCATTTCAACCTCGATATTCAATTGTTCAGCTACATTTTGCATTGCATAATCATCCGTTACCAACGTCGCATCAAGTTCTAATGCACTTGCGATAAGACGAACGTCCGTATCGGATAATTCATCCAGATCGCCTGTATTCTGCGCTGCGCTCCGGACTTTATCAACGACTTCTTCATTCGGAATTTGAATATGCATCCCCGAGCCTTCCATTGCATCAAATCGAAACGCAGAAGCATCTTCTAATTCCTCTCGGACATTCGGTATTGTCGCAGTAGGCTCGTCGGTATGAAATTCGTTGATAAATGCTGATGAGTCTAAAACGTACATCTACCGCTGAACTACTATGTAATCTTTGACCGCTTGAACACGGTTGACTGGAATTCGATATCGCCCCTGTTCGTCTGTTTCAAAATCAACTGATTGTCTCGTTTCCTCTTCGGGCTCAACGATCAGATCAACTAATTCGCCTTCCAATTTGACTGTAATATTATATAACATGCCCAATTCTGTACCATCATTTCCCATAACTGCTTTACCCGACAGATTTTCAGCTAGTATATTAGCCATATTATTTTGGTGTTATTATCCAATACACTTAAAAATCTCGGGCTAGACGGTCATTTGATTGATTGTGGTAAATATATGGGTCTATATCGATCCAATAAAATGCCGTCACTTTCAGGTCACCTCCTCCTTATCCGAATTCTATATCGATAGGAAGCCTTTCCCCTTATCGATGATACAAGCTGTATATAGTGGATGCTGATCCGTGACGATGGCCTTTTATCCTTTCTCTACGTTCCTTAAATAAGGTCATTTTGGAGGTGATCAATATGTCGGATGTAAATACACAAACTACAAGTGAAGATTTACGGACGCCAATCGTTGCTGTCCTTGGCCATGTCGATCATGGGAAAACCTCTCTTCTTGATAAAATTCGAGGATCCGCTGTAATCGAAGCCGAAGCAGGTGACATAACACAACATATCGGCGCTACAGCAGTACCGCTTGATATCGTGTCCGGAATTGCTGGTGAATTAATCGATCCAGATGAATTTGATCTCCCTGGATTGCTGTTTATTGATACGCCTGGCCATCATTCATTTGCGACATTACGATCACGCGGCGGAGCACTCGCAGATATTGCAATCCTTGTCATTGATATTAATGATGGCTTTCAGCCCCAAACTCGTGAGGCACTCAATATTCTGGAAAATACGGAAACGCCATTTGTCGTTGCAGCAAATAAAATCGATACAATAGCAGGCTGGAATCCACGTGAAGAAAAGCCCATCCAAGCAAGTTATAGTGAACAAAGCGATCGAGCGCAATCGCTCTTAGACGATAAATTGTACGAAATAATTGGTGAATTGAGTGATGCAGGATTTTCATCCGATCTCTATTGGCGAGTGCAAAATTTCCGGCAAAATATCGGCGTCATCCCAGTGAGTGCGAAGACAGGCGAAGGCGTTCCGGATCTGTTAACGGTATTGATGGGGCTTGCCCAACGGTATATGAAAGAAGAAATGGAGATTGATGTCACTGGACCTGGCGTTGGCACGGTCCTTGAAGTCAAAGAAGAACAAGGATTCGGGACGACGATTGATGTCATCCTCTATGATGGTGTCATCAAAGAAAGCGACACGATAGTTGTTGGGAGTGATAGAGATCCCATCGTAACGGATGTTCGGGCACTTCTAGAGCCACAACAACTCTCAGAAATCCGAGCAGAAAGCCGTTTTCAACGAGTTGATGCTGTCGGGGCGGCAGCCGGCGTGAAAATTGCTGCCCCTGATCTCGATACAGCAATTGCAGGTGCACCTGTCCGTGTTGTCCGAGACAGGCCTGTTGATCAAATAATCAGCGAAGTCAAAACCGAACTTGCCGCAATCGAGGTGGAAACCGAAGAAGAAGGTGTCGTTGCGAAAGCAGACACATTAGGGAGCCTTGAAGCCCTTGGCAATGCATTAGATGATGAAGATATATCGATCATGAGAGCGGAAGTGGGGGACATCGCGCCGAGGGATGTGAGTGTGGCTTCAGCTATCGAAGATGAAAAATACCGCGCTATCCTTGGGTTTAATGTCGATATCTACGATGATGCGCAGCGTCGGGCTGAAGAAAATGACGTCGAAATATTTACGAATGACGTTATTTATCAGCTGGTCGAAGAATACGACGAGTTTGTTGAGACAATCGAATCTCAGCGGCGTGAAGCGGTGTTTGAAAATATAATTCGACCAGCCAGAATACGGATCCTCCCAGACCATGTTTTCCGGCAGTCTAATCCAGCTGTGGTTGGAATCGAGGTGCTATCAGGGACATTAACACGGAATGTCGACTTACTGAAGTTTGAAAATGGAGATAC
>JBDGRB010000052.1:7845-9834 GCA_042218485.1 Halobacteriaceae archaeon
AGAAGATGTCGAAGAAGCCCGCGCCGGTGATAGAGTCAGTGTGTCAATTGAAGGACCAACTGTCGGGCGCCAAATTAAAGAAGACGACATCCTATGGGTAGATCTACCAGAAAAGCATGCGAAAGTACTTGAACAAGAATTAATTGAGGATATCCCTGCCGACGAACGAGAAGCCCTTACGATGTTTTTAGATAAACAACGACAGAAGGATCCGTTTTGGGGTAAATAACAATATTTCGCAATAAATCTCATAGTGTTCTTTTTGTGGGATTACACGAAATCAAGGAGAAAGCCCACGACTTGCGTCGTGGGATGAATCCGACCACACGCGACACAAACAATCCTCGATAGCCGACCGAGGGTTGATGGAGTCGTACCATATAATATAGATTGACGTCTATCTAATCGTATGCCACGGGGGTACAGTCGAGAGCGAACGTCGGTTCACAACCTCCACTACCACTTCGTGTGGTGCCCGAAGTACCGCAAGCCGGTACTCACAGACGAGGTTGCCGACCGCCTCGAACAACTCATCGAGGAGAAAACCGATGAACTCGACCTCGACATTCTCCGACTGGCAATCCAGCCCGACCACGTACACCTGTTCATCACGGGCACCCCGAAACTCACCCCGAACAAAATCATCCAGCAAGTCAAGGGCTACACCTCGCGGAACCTCCGCGACGAGTTCGACTTCGGCCTCCCGTCGCTGTGGACACGCTCGTACTTCGTCTCCTCAGCAGAAGAGGTGTCGAATCAGCCCATCGAGGAGTACATCGAAGCACAGACCGGACGATAACGATGCACAGAGACGTCACCACCACGGTACGGGTCAAACTCCACTCACTCACCGAGCGGAAAGCCCGACTCATCGAACGCGAATACGGAGCATTCCAAGCCGCCGTTCACGGTGACGATGCGAACCTCTACTCTGCCACCAAACAACAGGCGGGCAAAGTCCGGTCGAACAAGAACCCCCGCGAGGACACCGACCAGCCTGTCGTCCTCCGTAACGACTGCATCACCATCGAACACGACGAGGACACGGTTCTTTCGTCATGGTGGGTTAAACTCCCGGTCTACAACCCCGAGACGGAGAAAGGAGATAGCATCTGGGTGCCTGTTCGTGTCCCCGAGAAGGACACGCATCTGCTCACCGACGAGTCCATCCGCGACTCGGAACTCGTCCATCGAGACGGCGAGTGGTATGTCCATCTCGTCTGCAAGCGGTCTGTGGCCGTCGCAGACGAAATACGACGACGTTCTCGCCGTCGATATGGGGGCAAAGTGGATAGCCGTCAGCACGTTCCTCTCTGACCGCGATACGCAGTTCCACGGAGCGGAAGTCCGTCGGGTCCGTGAACACTACAAGCAACTCCGCAAGAGCATCGGGAAGGCGAAGGTGCGTTCGGGAGCGCAGGTCATCGAACGCCTTGGTGACAAGGAGTCACGGACAGTCGACCACGAACTGCACCACGTGGCGAACGAACTCGTCGCTCGCGCTCGGGAGCGCAACGCCGTCATCGTGTTCGGTGATATGACGGGGTTGCGCTTCGACACCGACAAGGGTCGGTACGTGAACGACAAGACCCACAAGATGCCGTATGCGAAGATGGCGAATATCCTTACGTACAAGTCGCACCTCGACGGGCGAGAGTGCCTCCCCGTGAACGAGTCCGACACGTCTGTGACGTGTTGGCGGTGTGGGTCGAAGGACACATCGCGGGACGTACAGGGGCGTGTCGAGTGCCACGACTGTGGACTGGACGACAACGGCGACAAGAATGGCGCGACGAACATCGGCAAACGAGCCGTCGGTAAGAACATTCAGAGTCCGCTATCGACGGTGGGGGCTGTTGTGGCTCAGCCCGAAACGCAGGTCGTACTCAAAGAAACCAACGGTGAGATGGAACCTGCGAACCCCCCTAACGACGTGGGCCTAACCCTCCGTGAGGGAAGCTCACGACTTTAGTCGTGGGAGAAGTCACT
>JBDGRB010000128.1:0-9670 GCA_042218485.1 Halobacteriaceae archaeon
CCAATATCACCATCGGTCAAAAAACCACTCCAACACCAACCACAACCCAAACGCCGACACCAACACAAACCACGTCTCCAACCCAGACGATCACTGAAACAACAACAGACAAAACACTAACACAAACATCAACAACAACTACAGGCGGTCAACCAGGATTTACATTTGGTATTAGTATTATTGTGTTCATTGTCGTAGTAATCATCTACTCACGACAACAGTAATGACAGTCAAATATTTTAGCATATTTATTTTAATTATTTGTATCATTACTACCGGCTGTGCAAGTCTTCCGATTTTTGATGCGCAGTCCGCGATGTCTGACAGTGATAATCCTGCCTCGGATATCCTTGGATGGGAAAATGGATTCTGGCATAATGAATCGATACGTATCAACCAACGTGATGGGCTGAATGACACGGAAATGGAAGCGTTAGTTTCTCGGGCGATGGCCCGTGTTGAGTATTTGCGAAACCGTGAATTCAAAAAATATGTCCCAGTGAGTGTGATCAGTCGTGAAGAATACCGAGAAAATGGGGGCAATAATTCACCTGATCCATCCTATGTAAAATGGAATAATCAGATTTGGGAGGCACTCTTTATCGTTGGTGAAGAAACGAATGTAGTCGAAGTAATGCAATCGACAACAACGGCTTCTGTGCTGGGATTTTATTCACCAAGTGACAATGAAATCAAAATCATCACCGAAAATCCAAGCGAGCCGACTATAAAAAGAGGAACATTAGTCCATGAACTCGTCCACGCGTTGCAAGATCAATATGTTGGCCTCTATAGCAAGCAATTTTTTGCCCAAACACAGGACGAAAGCTTGGCTATAGATGGCGTTATCGAGGGTGAGGCCAATTACCTCCAATATTTATATGCCCAACGCTGTGGTGAAGAATGGTCGTGTGTGGATCCACCTCAGCAGTCAGATGACGACGATAATGATTCAACGACGCAATTCAATACTGGCATCTTCGTCACTATTTTTCATCCATATTCGGATGGCCCAGTCTACATTCATTGGTTAGTGCAGCAAAATGGCTGGAGTGCAGTAAATAATGCTTATAAAAACCCACCTGAAACGACAGAACAAATCATTCACACCACAAATGAATCACAGGTGCCGATATCATTCCAAAACCGGTCACAAAATGGATGGCGTGTGTTTCCTAAACAGGGCAAAAATGGATGGGATTCCGTCGGAGAGGCATCGATCTTTGCAATGTTTTGGTATCAATCACGTCAGACGAATACGAGTCTCATCGAGGGCCGTAATTTCACCACAGTACAATATCCCTATGACACGTATAATTACGTAAGTGAGCCTTCGATGGGATGGGCGAATGATATGATCGTTCCGTATCATAAACGGGGACAATACGGCTATATGTGGATTACAAAATGGGATACACGGAAAGATGCTGTAGAATTTAAAACTACCTATATAGCGATGTTGAAAGCTCATCAAGCCGATCAGATGGCTGATCAACTGTGGGTAATCCCGAATGGGTCATTTGCTGATACATTCAAAATAATCCATACAAATCAAACCGTTATAATCGTGAACGGCCCGGATCAAGAAGCCGTAGCCAATATTTATCCTGAATCTCCATCAAACGTTGAAACTGACCAACCAACGACGGCATCTCCGACGGAGTCATTCGGCCAATCTGGATTTGGTATTATCATAGCAATGATTGCATTTTTGATTGTCATTATCCATTCGATTCGTAAAAACAGCTGAATATACTAGTTAAGAAGCAATCGGGAAGGTTGATAATTCGTGAACTGGCTCAGGGGACCGCTCCAGGTCAGCCAATCTGGCACTCAGGTTGTCATTTCTGTCAAGTTGAAAGTCGTGACGGTTCGTTTTTGACTGTCTCTAAACGAAAGCGGTTTTTCTTCTCTTCTGATAAATATTAAATATGAATATTTCCTGGAGTGATCTCGATGAGTGACTTCGATATCATCCCTTCAGAATCAATAGCCGCTGGCGATGCAACGGATGCCTACTTCGATCGGACATTGGAAACATTAGAGTATGCAGACAAAAATCCAAATGTGGTGGCCGAAGTTACTGCCACACAGTTTCCCTCTGATGATTTCCGAGTATTTTCAGGATTGAAAGATACAGCCGCGTTACTTGAGGATTTATCAATCGATGTGGATGCTTTGTCGGAGGGGACTTTCTTCGATGGTGGGCCAGTCCTCCGCATCGAAGGGCCATATCAAGAGTTTTGTCGGTACGAGACAGCTCTCCTGGGATTTCTTTCTCATGCAAGTGGGATCGCAACGCGGGCCTTGGAAACACGATTGGCTGCTCCGGACTCCCTCGTTTTGAGTTTCGGCACCCGTCATGTTCACCCCTCGATGGCCGCGATGATCGAACGCAATGCATTAATCGCAGGCATGGACGGCATCTCTAATGTCGCTGGTGGGGAGGTTATCGGTGTCGAGGCTGGTGGGACGATGCCACATGCGTTAGTTATCATCTTCGGGAAGGGGAATCAAGAAGCTGCGTGGCGAGCATTTCATGAGGCTGTCGATGAGACTGTTCCCCGTGTCGCATTATGTGATACGTATTCGGATGAAAAAGATGAAGCTCTCAGAGCTGCGAATGAACTTGGTGACGCCCTCGAAAGTGTTCGTCTTGATACTACGAGTTCACGTCGTGGTGATTTTGAACACATTGTACAAGAAGTTCGATGGGAACTCGACGCAAATGGATATGATGATATTGGAATTTTTGTGAGTGGCAGTCTCGATCCAGAAATGATTGATACACTTTCCTCGCATGCTGAAGGGTTTGGTGTAGGAGGATATGTGAGCAATGCCGATCCTCTTGACTTCGCTTTAGATATTGTTGCTGTGGAAGGGGAACCAGCAGCAAAACGGGGCAAGTTGTCCGGTAAGAAAGACGTTTATCGGACATCATCTGGGGATCATGTTGTTAAACGTGCAGATGAGAAGCCACCTGAAGATGGTGACTCACTGCTTGAGCCAATAATTCGGGATGGCGATATCGTGACGGATTTCTCGATCGAGCAAGCAAACAACAGGATCCAGGAAGAGTTAGATATCGTTGATTTTTCAGTCTACTGATATATGATACACCCACTTCGCGTAACCAGGCGAATTGCTTTTAGGGATGTATTGATTAATACTAATTGGCAGAGGGAGCCTGGCTCCCGTGCGCAAGCATGAGGAAAGTCCCCCCACCACTTGGGCAGGCGGCCGGGTGCAAACCCGGAGTGGGAGACCACTGGCTCTGGAACAGAAACGACACGTCTTCACCCGACCGATGAGATGCGCGAACTGCGCCGTAAGGCAAGGGAGTCCCCATCGAGGGTTGACGGTGAAGGATCGATGGAACGGCGAAACCCCGCCGGTGCAAGTCCGTTATGTCAGGTAGCCCAAGGTAATATAACGGACGCTTAGCTAAATGCCAGGTCAAAACAGAAGGGGGCTTACTCCCCTCAGCTATTTTTCTTCATGTTCAAATCCATTTTCCCATTTGAATGTTCCGTTACGTTGAATGATTTCACCATCCACTGCAAGCGTTGCATTATTGCTCATATCAGTTATCATATCGACATGTACTGCACTTTTGTTTCGTTGCTCATCACTTGGGACACAACTTGCATATGCATTGCCGAGAGCAAGATGGATGGTTTGGTTCATCTTTTCGTCGAAAGTGATATTGTTCGTAAAGCGATCAATTCCTCGATTCATTCCAATTCCAAGCTCACCCAGCCGCTTTGCTCCCGGATCCGTAGTGATAATTTCTTCAAGAACACTCTCGTTTCGCTCTGCTCGATAGTCGACAACTTCGCCGTTTGAAAATGTTAGATGCACGTCTTCGACACGTTCACCATTAAGTACCATCGGGACGTCAAAATAAATCTCTCCTTCTGGATCCGTTGGCGCTGTAAATACTTCTCCACTTGGCAGATTATGTGAGTCATATCGTACGGAGGCTGCACTATTAACGGCAGTTCGATTCGATATCGACATTGTGAGATCAGTATCCTCCTTTTCAATGTGTACCATATCGCCTTGGTCAAGAATCTCTTTCATATTTGCCATTTCATTGGCAAGCGATTCCCAGTCACGATTGATGGCATTATACACGAAATCCTGATATGCTTCGTAGGCCATTCCTGCCTGCTGAGCCAAGGCCCGGGTTGGGTGGATTGTTGTTACCCAGTCTGTTTGGAGACGAGAGTCACGGATCCCTTCTTGTGAGCGATTATATGATTGGCGTACATCTTGTTGAATATCTGCTATTTCTGCGCTATTATAAGTACCACTCAATCGCAAGTAAATATCTGCCTGTTCAAACAGTGTTTTGATATATTGAGGATCTTTTTCAAAATCACCTGAATGATGACCTAAGTAGCTCCGCTGGATTTGTGAAGATGAATACAAGGGTAATATGTTTGCATCACGTTTTCCCAATTCTTTGGCAACAGCGACACCGAGGTCATGTGCACCCTCGCCAACATCCACAATAACGTTATCATAAGGATTAACTTGAGCGCTCCAGTCAACGAGAATTTCAGCGTGTTCCTGGATACGTGGATCCATACCTGTGTTCACGCTAGGGAGATACAATAATCTCGTGTATTCGATATAGCAAGAAAATTAGTATTGACCTTCACTATTAAGGTGTCGTCTTCAACAACTCGAAATTCCAGTCAATAGCCGTCGTTAAGAATTTGGTACGATAACGATGGTGGCGTGATCTGTTTCTTCGATAGCCACTGGTTCTCCACTTGGAGCCCGAAGTTCTTCTTCGATTTCAATCATATCTGGATCCAACGTGACAGACTCGCCGTTTAACGACAAGGATATTTCGCCTGATTCTTGTTTGGATTTGATTGTGGCTGGATTCGCCTGTTCGAGGGCCGTTACGATATCACCCGCTTTATCACGGTATTTTGGTCCAATTTTTTCGTGATTAGGTTCTATTTCAACGGGCTCTAACTGTGCATCTGGTTCGCCAGATTTCAGTTGGATCGGCGCATTTACTGTTTCACTGAGATCATAGGTATCAACGATTTGGCTATCATCGAAATAAATTTCGACACGTTCAAGGGGTTCATTGAGTGGGATTCCTTGTTCCGATTTCCAAGCGCGTACTGTGCTTGCAACGTCTGCGATTATTTTACCGTCAGTGGCTTGGTCTTCGTCAATGACAGGGAACGTCGGCCAATTGCTTTGATGAACACTTCCTGTGGTTCCAGGGAGTTTATGCCAGATTTCTTCCGTTATATGGGGCGAAAATGGGGCCAATAATTTTGTTATACTTTTGATTACCGTATAGAGAGTATGCTTTGCAGCATTTCGTTCGCCTGGGGGTCCATTATAGAGGCGGCCTTTGATTAATTCGACATAATCGTCAGCGAGTTCATTCCAGATAAATTCACGAAGTCTGCGGAGGCCTCGATCAAACCGATACGCTTCCATATCGTCTTTGATTGCCTCGGTAGTATCTTCTAATTCTTCGAGGATCCAGTTATCCGTTGCCCGATATGCAGGATCGGTCACATCTGGGGTGTCTTCATCAAAGTGGTCCATACCGAAGCGACAAATATTCCAGAGTTTTGTCAAAAATCGGGAGGCGCTTTTCATCTCTTTCCACTGGAATTGCACATCACTTCCTGGTTGACCGGCGATGGCGAGCGCTTGTCGAAATGCGTCTGCAGAATATTCTTCGACAGCTTCTTCCGGAGCAACAGCGTTATCTCTCGATTTTGACATTTTACGCCCATCTGTCCCGAAAACCATTCCATGAATCAATGCAGATTCCCACGGATACGTTTCTTCCAGTGCTGCGGTCCGAAGGATCGTATAGAATGCCCATGTCCGAATTATGTCGTGGCCTTGCACGCGGAGTTGTACTGGTTCGTAATTTTCTTCAGGCCAATCAGCAACCATAAGCGGTGAAATTGAAGAATCCATCCATGTGTCCATCACGTCATTTTCTCCACGCCACGAATCCCCGTTGCATTCGGGACACGCCTCAATTTCGGGATCCGTTTCGGTTGGATCCACGGGGAGTTCATCTTCACTGGCAATATAAATATGATCACATTCGTCACAGAACCACGCTGGAATTGGTGTCGCAAACACTCGTTGCCGTGAGATGACCCAGTCCCAGTCCATACTTTCAGTCCAATCCTCTAACCGGTCATACATATGCGAAGGGATCCACTCCGTTTCCTGGGCGGTTTCCAGAATCTCCTCTTTATCAACGGAGATGAACCATTGTTCTTTCGAGAGAATCTCAATTGGAGTATCACACCGCCAACAGACGCCAACCGATTGTTCGACAGATTCTGCCTCGGTAAGGTACCCAGCTTCAGTCAAGTCATCAGCGATTTCTGCTTTGGCTTCTTCAATTTCCAAGCCAGCGTAGTCACCGGCGATGTCTGTCAGATGACCGTCTTCTGATATTGCTGGGCGCAATTCTAAGTTATAATCTCCCCACCATGTGACATCTTGTTTATCTCCAAAGGTACAGATCATAACTGCACCTGTTCCAAATGATTGATCAACTGCTTCATCCCCGATGAGTTCAACTTCCTGTCCGAATATAGGGACTTCAAATGTATCTCCGACGCGGTCAGTATACCGTTCGTCATCAGGATCAATTGCTAGGCCGACACAGGCCGGTAATAATTCTGGTCGAGTTGTGGCGATTTCGATATCATCATTACCAACACCAGGGAATCGGATATGATACAGTGTGCCACTGCGATCCATATTTTCGACTTCGGCATCAGCTATTGCCGTCTCACATCGTGGACACCAGTTTACGGGGTGTTCATCACGGTAGACATATCCTTTATCGACTAATCGGGTGAAGGAACGTTGGGTTTCTCCCCAGTATTCCGGATCCATCGTGGCGAATTCCTGTGACCAATCTTGTGAGAAACCCAGGTCGATCATCGTTTGTTTCATCGCCTGGATTTGTTCATTGGTATGATCAATACACATCTCTCGGAATTCATCGCGAGGAACATCGGTGCGGTGAATATCATGAATTTCTTCAACTTTGACTTCTGTCGGGAGTCCATGACAGTCCCACCCTTGTGGGAATGATACGTCGTCGCCGATTAGTCGATGGAATCGCGCTGCATAATCGATATAACACCAACCGAGGGCATTACCGATATGGAAATTCCCTGTCGGATATGGCGGTGGTGTATCAACAATATAATCCGGACTACCGGTATCTTCGTATTCGAAAATATCGTTTTCAAGCCAATACTCCTGCCATTTCGATTCAATTTCTTCAGGGTCGTATGTTTCTGGTAATTGTTGGATACTCATGACTGTGGACACCTCGATGAATGACAAAGATAGCTACCACTACAAGAAGGAGACCAAGGGTGATGATTACCCACGTACTACCGACGCAAGCAGACGCATATTTGAATAATACCACCGACATTTCATAAATATTGTCGTTTAGGGCTTCAGGATAATATTAGGGATATATGCACAAATTCCTATTTTTGGGTGGGAGTAAATCAAAAAGAGCTGGTGCGTTAATTATCTATTGAGACGCTTTCCCAATCGTGGTCGAGGTGAGCACCTTCGCGCTCTTTTGCACTATGGGCAACTCGAATGAATTCTGCCTTTTCGCGGGCTTCGTGAATTGTATGCCCACCACAGTAACTGATACCCGATCTGATACCTGCCGCAAATTGGTCCGCAACTGATTCGATCGATCCCTTGTAAGGAGTCAATGCTTCGACACCTTCATCTGCCGTATCTTCGTCTACTTGTTCTTTGTCCGTTCGGTCCTCATTAGCTGCTGTGGTGGCCATTCCACGAGATCGCTTGTATTTCTCGCCATTACGTTCGATGATTCGACCGGGTGCTTCATCCGTTCCAGCAAAGAGACTCCCCATCATTACCGTATCGGCACCGGCCATGAGTGCCTTTACTGCATCACCCGATGAACGAATGCCTCCATCAGCGATAACTTGGATCCCAAGATCGTGTGCGATTTCGGCACAATCATTGACAGCTGTTAATTGCGGCATGCCTGCGCCTGCGACTTTTCGTGTCGTACAATGGGATCCTGGGCCGATCCCCACTTTAACACAATCGGCACCTGCATCATAGAGGTCAGCGACAGCCTGTTTCGTCGCAATGTTGCCCACGATCAATTCAACATCGGGAAATTCAGCTCGGATCCGATCAACTGCATCGAGACACTTTTCGAGGTGGCCATGGGCTACGTCGACCATGATATAATCTGCGCCCGCTTCAAGTGTTGCTTCGGTTCGGTCAAGAAAATCTTCATTTATGCCGATAGCAACACCTGCCCGTTTGCCTTGTTCTTTCACGTTCTTAATTTGGTTTCGTTGTTCATCGATAGTCATGAACCGATGGATTGTGCCCATACCGCCAGCATTTGCGAGTGCGATAGCTGTTTCTGCTTCAGTTACAGTATCCATTGGCGCGCTTAACAACGGCCGGTCAAGTGGAATTTCATCAGTGAGATGCGTTTGGAGGTTTATATTACTCCGACTATCGACGGGCGAGCGTTGTGGAACTAGTAACACATCATTGTATGATAGACCGGTTCGTAAGTTGTCCATCCCCCTGTTGGTTATGCAATAGAACATAATAACCGTGGCGATTTGCCGATGGAAACGCAATCACTACATTGTGCGATACTAACTACCGCATATGGAACTGGGTGTCATTGGTCTTGGGCGCATGGGGCAAATTATTGTTGATCGAGCGAGTCAAGCAGGGCATGATGTTTATGGGTATGATGTCGATGCTGAAACTCGCGAGGACATCATTCATTATGGAGGCGAACCTGTCGGGTCAATAGATAAGTTATATTCGGCCTTTCAAAATAGTGCCCATATTTGGTGTATGGTCCCTGCTGGAGAAGCTGTCGATGCAATAATTGATGATCTCAGATCTCGGGTAGAGAACGATGATATCATTATCGACGGTGGCAATTCGCATTTTGAAGCTTCAATTCGACGGGCAGAATCACTTGCGGCTGGATATCTCGACTGTGGGACAAGTGGGGGCCCTGCAGGTGCTGAACGTGGATTTTCATTGATGATTGGTGGTCCAGAATGGGCATATGAAGAAATGCAACCTATTTTTAATGCCGTTGCTACCGGCCAAGATGGCCATGCTCATTTGGGTTCCCAAGGGGCGGGCCATTATGCGAAGATGGTGCATAACGGCATTGAGTATGCGTTAATGCAAGCCTATGGAGAAGGGTTTGAGTTATTGGCCAATGGACGATATGATTTTGACCTGCAAACACTTGCAGAAACTTGGAATAATGGGGCTGTCATTCGCTCTTGGTTACTTTCCCTTTGTGAAGAGGCATTTGAAGAAGAGGGAAATGATTTAGGGGATGTGGATGATTATATCGGTGGTGGATCCACTGGTAGTTGGGCAGTTCGTGAAGCTATTGAACAGGAAGTCCCTATGCCATTGATATATCTCGCTCTTTCCGAACGGTTTAGTAGTCGTGATGATCGATTTTCACGGCGCTTAGTAAATCGGTTACGGCATGGATTCGGTGATCATTCCGTATACCGACGTGGTTGACCTCCACCCACGACTAACGTCGTGGGACTCCTCCGTGGGGAATCCGGCCTGCTTGATTCCC
>JBDGRB010000204.1:0-9643 GCA_042218485.1 Halobacteriaceae archaeon
CCAATGTCAGACAGTGCCACTGGCGAATCAGCCGGTCGAGGTGGTGGAGCATGAGCAGTAATACACCTGTATTAGAAGTTACAGATCTCCGTACAGTCTTTCATACAGAAAAAGAAACAATCCATGCTGTGGATGGGATATCGTTTGACATAACTGAAGGAGAAACAGTTGGACTTGTTGGTGAATCAGGATCTGGGAAAAGTGTCACTGCCCGTTCAATTTTAGGCCTAATCGAAAGTCCTGGAATAATCGAACAGGGCTCGATAAAGTTTCATGGCGATGAATTAACTGGTGACAACTGGGATCAGCATCGGGGCGATATTGCGATTGTGTTCCAGGATCCGATTAATTCGTTAAATCCTGTCTATACGGTCGGCAATCAAATTCGTGAAGCATTGCGTATCCACCAAAATATTCGCGGGAGTGCTGCACGTCGTCGTGCAACTGAGCTACTCGAAGAAGTTGGCATACCGGATGCAAGCCGTCGTGTGAATGAATATCCTCATCAATTTTCAGGAGGAATGCGCCAACGTGCCGTTATTGCAATGGCACTCGCATGTGATCCCGAATTGTTGGTCTGTGATGAACCCACAACGGCCCTTGACGTAACAATCCAAGCCCAAATTTTAGAACTGCTTGCGGATTTACAAGAAGAGAAGGATCTCAGTATTCTATTTATTACTCATGATATGGGTGTTATCGAGGAAACTGCCGATCGCGTAAATGTAATGTATGCTGGAGAAATCATCGAAAAAGCTCCAGTAGAGGAAATATTTTCGGATCCAAAACATCCATATACGAAAGGACTACTTGCCTCAATACCTGGCCGTACGCAGCGAGATGAACGCCTCCCATCTATTGAAGGGGAAGTTCCCACGCCAACAGAAGCGCCGACTGATTGTCGATTCCATCCGCGATGTCCGGAACGATTTGAAGCCTGTGATAAAGTCCATCCTGACAACTATGACGTCGGAGACTATGGAACCGAACACACAGCGGCATGTTTATTGTATGATGATGAATATGATGAACAACCAACGATTGAAGAAGGTGATTTCGCATGAGCATCTTACCAAATGATTCCGGCGATATCGAATTAGAGACGGGTGATATCGAAGTCGGCGAACCTCTTCTCGAAATAAACAATTTAACGAAGTACTATACTGAGAGTGGATTCTTTACGAAACCACCCGTGAAAGCAGTAGATGACGTCTCATTTACCATTCGGAAAGGAGAAACGCTTGGCCTCGTCGGAGAGTCTGGGTGTGGCAAAACAACACTAGGGAGAACACTACTTCAACTTGAAACAGCCACTGAAGGAGAAGTAACATCCCGAGGAACGGATATAACAAAACTCTCAGGGGCCCAACTTCGGGACTGGCAACAAGATGCGCAAATGGTATTCCAGGATCCGGAATCAAGCCTCAACGATAGGATGACTGTCGGTGAGATTATCCGCGAACCACTCGATGCCCATGCTTGGAAACAGCCGGAAGAGCGACGCGACCGAGTGTTCGAATTAATAGATCTTGTCGGTCTTAATGAAGAACATTACTATCGATATCCCCACCAATTTTCAGGCGGACAACGGCAACGAATCGGGGTGGCTCGGTCATTAGCGCTCGAACCTGAATTTGTCGTTTTAGATGAGCCAGTCAGTGCGCTTGATGTCAGTGTTCAAGCCCGCGTTATTAATCTGTTAGAAGATCTTCAGGAAGAATTAGGCTTGACATACCTCTTCATTGCCCATGACCTCAGTGTCGTGCGACACATTGCAGACCGAACTGCTGTTATGTATTTAGGAAATATTGTTGAACTCGGGGAAACTGAATCTTTATTTAAATCACCCGAACATCCATATACGATTTCATTGCTTTCCGCTATACCAGGCTCAGAAACGGGTACCAGTCAAGATCGAATCACGCTTCGGGGAACCCCTCCTAATCCTCGGTACCCACCTGATGGATGTCCCTTTACAACCAGGTGTCCGGCAAAAATCCGCCCGGCGGAATGGGACAATTTAACGTATGATCAATGGGACGCCATCGAAGAATTTCGTGTTATTCTTCGAGAACGCGCTCGAGCAGATCGCCCGCTCAGAGAAGAAATACAAATACTTGCTGGTAGAGATATCGATACAGCGGAAGTAAACGAAACATTAGACGAATTATTTGGCGATATATCACTGCCCTCGGAAGTTGAAGACCATATCGAAACAGCTGCTGAGGAAGCAAAATCCGGCAATGATGAAAAAGCAGCTGATTATCTCGGAGAACAATTCGGTAGTCGATGCGATGAAGAAATGCCCGATCAATATGAACCACAAGAGGGACGAATCAGCCGATGTTTACGCCATGAAGACGAATACGAGGATCCACAAACCGTGATAAACGAACGATTTACTACTTCAACAAATGAGTGAAGTTAGGCAGGATGTTTTTCGGTTAGTTCCCACAGATCTTCGAAATCATCAGGGAGTTGAGTTTTAATTTCTTCAAATTCACCTTCAGGTTCTAAATCATGTACAATGGCAATGATAGCCTGTGCATAATACGCAGCATCAGCTTCCTCAACGTTTGCTCGCTGGGCGACTCGGTCGATAAATTCATCCCAAGTAAATTGTTGTCCATGTTCATCGACAGTTGCCGTTGGGAACCGATCTATTTCCATCGGAAGTGGGCTTGCAAGATCTTTCGCTTCGCCATGGCCTAAGCGCTCGCCTAACGTTTGCAGAACAGCTCGAGAAGCCCGTAATGCTTCACCTTCCGAAGCTAATTCAAGTTCATGTTGAACTTCGCCAATAAAGTCATTAAATTTCATGGGTTTATACCACGTGGAAATTACCTCTCCAAATACGTTAAGATCGTTCCAAAATAGTTAGGCATATTTCGCTCATGTGTGATTGTTATAATACGCAATTTATCTTTCCTTCGTCATTCTGATATATTTCAATCCATTAGATACTGATAATAGGAAATCTAGCTATGAGTGATTCTGCTGTCAATATACGTGATCATAAATCCCAACATGAAACTGCAGAAGAATTACCTTTAATCTCAGATTCAGCCACAATCACCAAACTCCAGCCACTTGATCATAATCGCGTAAACGAAATTCAAGATACAATTGAAGATTTATTAACGCTTCATGAGCAAACGGATCTTCTCAAGAATGCTCAAACATCATCTGGCGATACACTACTGAATCTCAAATCAGAACTTGATGACACAAATATCGATGACCAATTACAAAAGAATCTTCGGACCCTCCTTGATCGGTACGAGCGCCCTTATCCATCGTTGTTACAGATCCGATTTGATACTGGGGAAGATCTAGATTTCGTCCCTGGCCAATATGTTACAATTCGATATCAGAAAACTCCAAGGCCGTATTCAATTTCTAATTCCCCTAATGAGGATGAAACTGAAATCTGCGTTCGACGCGTCCCTAACGGCCGATTAACCACAAAACTATACGAGAATCTAGGAACAGGGGATACAATCGCCGTTCGGGGCCCGAATGGTGAATTTGTATTACAACCACCATCACAACGAAGTATGGTGTTTGTCGCGACAGGCACTGGTGTTGCCCCATTGAAAAGTATGATTGAATATGCCTTCGAGACGGGTCGTGACAAAGTCAATGGGCAGAAACGTGATATTTGGCTTATTCTTGGGGCATCCTGGTTGGACGATCTTCCATATCATGATCAATTCATGGAGTTAGCGGATAGTCATTCGAACTTTCATTATATTCCAACGCTGAGTCGTGAAGAATTATTGAGTGATTGGGAAGGGGAAACGAACTATGTACAATATACAATATTAAAATATATGGATCGAGACTCGATTGATATTTCACAACAAAAGCGAAAATTTCGAGACTTTTTAACCAATGAGCCGAGGGTAGATATTTCATCACGTTTAGATCCAAATAACTGCGAAGTTTACGCGTGTGGGATTAATGCAATGGTATATCCTCTCGTTGATGTAATGACAGATATAGGTGTACCTGAAAAAAACATTGAGAGTGAAGGGTACGGGTAATCTTTTGGTAAGACGACTTGTTTTAACGTTTTGACTACATATTATAGAATATGAAGCCACCTGGGGCATCGGATATCGTTGTGCGGTATGGTGATATGAGCACCAAAAGTAATCGGGTCCAAACCAAACTCGAAAAACAATTAGTATCAAATATCGAAGCTCTTTTGCAAGACCGTAATATCGATGCAACGGTCGAACGAAAATGGACACGGCCTATCGTACATACGGATGAAGCACAAGTAGAAGCAGCGACCCAAGCGATAACCAAGGTTTTTGGTGTAGTTTCGGTTAGCCCTGCTCTTACAGTTAACGCAACGCGTGAAGAGATAAAACAAGCCCTGGCGAAAACAGCAAAGAAAGAGTATACTTCGGGAAGTTTCGCCGTGCGCGCTCGTCGAGCATCAGACACATATCCGTTCACCAGCCAAGATATCGGTGAGTTTGGTGGTAGTGCAGTGTGGAATGCAGTCGCTGATTCATTTGAACCGGCCGTCGATTTAGACGATCCAGATATCGAATTTTTCGTTGAGGTTCGCGATGATAACGCGTATGTTTTTCTTGAGAAAAGAGCCGGGCCAGGAGGGCTACCCCTTGGAAGTCAGGATCCTGTTGTAGCATTAATCTCAGGTGGTATCGATTCGCCGGTAGCGGCATACGAAATGATGAAACGGGGATGTCCAATAATTCCTGTATATATCGATCTCGGCGATTATGGCGGCCCAGACCATGAAGCGAGAGCAATGGCAGCTATATCTACATTAAAGGAATATGCGCCGAATTTTGAGATTTCCCCAATTCGGGTTCCGGGAGGAGAAACTATACGCGATATTGCAAATAATATAGAGAAAGGCCGAATGTTAGTTTTTCGCCGATATATGTATACAGTGGCCGAATATATTGCGCATGAAAATAACGCAGTTGGTATCGTCACTGGTGAGGCAGTCGGCCAAAAATCAAGTCAAACAGCTCAAAATTTTAAAATTACCAGCCGAATCACTGATTTACCAATACATCGGCCATTATTATCAATGGATAAAAATACAATTACGAACCGAGCGAAGGAAATCGGCACGTTTACTGCGGCAACGATTCCAGCAGGCTGTAATCGGTTTGCGCCAGAAAAACCCGAGACAGCTGGCCAAATACAAACTATCAAAGCAAAGGAGCCTGATGATCTCATCGATCGAGCACGGGAGGATGCAAAACAGGCAACAGAAATTGATGCAACCGAACAAATCTCTTCAGTCTGATTGTTTAACTACATGTCGAATTGTTTGACTACCATACTTTGAATGTAAATTTATTCGCTTTCGGTTGTTTTTACCTAATTATTTTAAATATATTCGCCTTGAACGATTGATTACTAGAGACCCACAAATTTACCCTTATCATTATAATAGCAAGTAATATGAATATCACGGGAAAAATAGATGAAGATTTTTTCGAAGAATATATTGCTCCATATGTGGGGGCTGATCGTGGCGATATTATTTTAGAACCTCATTTTGGAGCTGATTTTGGTGTATTTGAGATAAAAGATGTTTGGTGTGCTGTTGCAACAGATCCGATTTTCATATTACGCGATTTGAAGGTAGAACAAGCAGCCTGGTATGGATTTCATATTTTGATAAGTGATATTGTCATGACAGGACAGCCACCAAGCCATTTATCGTTAACATTCAACTTACCGCCCGACATTACCGAACAAACATTTGAATGCATCATGCAAGTATTTGACGCTGAAGCTCGAAGCATCGATTCAAGTATTATTACAGGTCATACAGGGGTATATGACAATTGTTCCTTTCCAATGATTGGAGGAGCAACTGTGTTAACCTACAGTAATAATAGAGATTGTATTTATCCAACGGGGGCAACTCCTGGGGACGATATCGTTATTACCAAAGGGCCTGCAATCGAAACTGTCGGCGTACTAGCCAAGATATTTGATGAAAATATTGATCTGGCAACCTCAGTTGTCAAGCAAGCAAAAGAGCGATTTAAAGATATTTCGCCTATCCGAGATGCTATCACTGCGGCCGAGGCGGGAACCGTTTCTGCCATGCATGATGCTACAGAACGAGGTGTATATAATGCATTCTTCGAATTAGCGACGGCTAGTCGAGTGAAACTTTCCATCAATCAAGATGCTATCCCAATATCATCAGGCGTTAAAGAAATATGTGAGCATTTTGATATAGATATGTGGACTGCAAGTAGTGAAGGCACGGTAATAATGACTACTGATCCAGATGACACTCCAAAAATTCTTCAGTCGTTGAGAGATGCGGGCATTCCCACAGCTACCATCGGGACCGTAAAGAGGGGGTCCGGTGTTGAAATTAACGGAACACCGTTATCCCGTCCATCGGATGATCCGTTCTGGCCGACGTATCAGCGATTAGCTGAAAAATATGAAATTACAGAACGTAGGAGTTTTTAGGGTATAGTTCCCTCATATATGGCAGGGAAGTCGTGGAATATCTATGGAGTATTGACTTATGACAGGGATTGTAGATGAGTACAAGGAATTACACGATAATACTGATGCAGATATTCTGGCGATGCAGGTGGGAGATTTTTATGAATTTTTCAATGAGGATGCTCACCGTGTCGCTGAGGAACTTGATTTACAGATTTCGCAAAAATCAAGTCAGGGATCATCGTATCCGATGGCAGGCGTACCGGTAAACGAGTTGACACCATATCTCAAACGGCTGGTCGAGAGAGGGTATCGAGTTGCCGTCGCAGATCAGTATGAAACAAATGGTGGGCATGCGCGGGAAATATCAAAAGTCGTTACTCCGGGTACTATTCTTGAAACACTTGATCCCAGTGCCCATTATCTTGCCAGCATCGTGATCGGTGAAGATGAGTACGGCATTGCATTCGTAGAAGTAAGTGTTGGCAATTTTTATGTAACTCAAGTTACAGATCGGGAAGAATTATTGAGCGAACTTTATCGGTTTGAGCCGGCTGAAATCCTCCTTGGACCAACATTACGAAATCACGAAGATTTTGTCGAAACAATCAAGCAGCAACTTGACACCCAAATAAGTAATTATGATGACGATGCATTTGGGCCAATGAAAGCCCTCCATCGGACCCGGGATCACTTTGGAGAGGAAACCCTGGAAAGTCTCAATATTGCTGAAACCTCGCCTACTGTCCAGGCAATTGGGAGCGTTATTTCTTACATCGATGATACTGGAACTGGCGTGTTAGAATCATTAACTCGTCTCCAGACTTATGAGACAAGTGAGAATGTTACTCTCGATGCCACTACGCAACGAAATTTGGAGCTTACCGAGACGATGTATGGTGATAGTGAAGGATCACTTCTCGAAACGATCAATCACACACAAACTAGCAGTGGTTATCGATTATTACGTGAATGGATTCAACGCCCTCTACAAAACAAAGAAACACTACGACAACGGCACCAATGTGTTGAAGCACTAACGAAGGCCCCGCTTGAACGAGATAAAATTCAAGAACAACTCGCAGACGGGTATGATTTGCATCGGCTCACAAGTAAAATCGTCCAAGGAAGTGCCGACGCAACTGATCTTAAACGGCTTCATCAAACACTCCAAACATTCCCTCGAATACAAGAAATTATTCGCTCCAATCCCGAGTTATCCAACGTACCCTTACATGAATTAGTTCAGACTCATGATGAGGATGTCCTACAATCTATATCTTCTGAACTAGCATCTGCGTTAGTCGAGGATCCACCGCAAACCATCAAGGAAGGTGAAATCTTTCAGCAAGGGTATGATGATGAACTGGATACTATACTTGAAGAATATACTGATCTTCAACAATGGTTTGATACCCTCGCCGAGGAGGAACAACAAAAATATAATATTACCCATCTCCACATTGATCGCAATCAAACAGATGGATTTTATATTCAAGTCGGCAATTCTGAAACGGATAAAGTTCCAGAGAAATATCGTGAAATTAAGTCTTTGAAAAATTCAACGAGGTACACTACTGATCAACTCGATGAGCGTGAAAGGGAATTTCTCCGTTTGGAAAAGCGACGCGAAGAACATGAATACAAATTATTTATCGATTTACGCGAGAGAATAAGTGAACACGCCCAATTACTTCAGTCAGTTGCTTCTATCTTAGCCGAAATTGATGTCTATCAAAATTTTGCAGTCCATGCAGTGAATAATGATTGGATACGGCCGGAAATAACGGAAGGAGACGAATTATCAATTATCGCTGGTCGACATCCTGTCGTGGAACAACAAACTGAGTTTGTTCCAAATGATGTCAAGTTCGGCTCCGACAAACGCTTTCTCATCGTTACTGGGCCGAATATGAGTGGCAAATCGACATATATGCGACAAATAGCTTTGATAGTTTTGTTAACACAAATTGGGAGTTTTATCCCTGCAGACGAAGCAACAATCGGTCTTGTAGATGGCATATTTACACGCGTTGGAGCCCTAGATGAACTTGCCCAAGGCCGGTCTACGTTCATGGTCGAAATGCAGGAGCTGGCAAATATCCTCCATTCCTCCACCGAACAATCACTTGTCTTGCTTGATGAAGTGGGGAGAGGAACGGCAACTTTTGACGGCATTTCAATAGCCTGGGCTACGACAGAATATTTACATAATGAAATCAAAGCAAAGACGTTATTTGCTACTCACTATCACGAATTAACCACACTCGGAGATTACTTGGATGGGGTTGCGAATGTCCATGTTGAGGTAAGTGAAGATAACGGGGATATTAGGTTTCTTCGTCAAATACAATCAGGACCAACAGATAGAAGTTATGGGATCCATGTCGCCGAACTGGCGGGTGTTCCCGATCCAGTTTTGAATCGGGCCTCGGAGGTTCTAAATCGCTTGCGAAATGAAAAGGCTATCGAGATGCGAGGAGATTCCTCATCGACTACCCAAGCTGTCTTTGATTTAGATTCACAGACGTTTAAAAAGGAACGACAGTCAATTAATGACCAAATCGACTCGGAGATAATCGAAGAGCTTAAAGAATTAAATATTGACCAACTCACTCCAATAGAAGCATTAGAACAACTGGATACATGGGACCAGAAACTCGAAAATAATGAATAGCCGCATCCACAAACTCGATGAAGAGACAATACAACAGATAGCAGCTGGTGAAGTTGTCGAACGACCTGCTTCAGTAGTGAAAGAACTCGTAGAAAATAGTCTTGATGCAGGAGCCACATCCATTGATGTTATCGTTAAAAAAGGTGGCAAAGAAACGATTCGGGTCGTAGATAATGGCCGAGGGATGACTGCAGAAGAAGTTTCCGAGAGTGTTAAAAAGCACACGACCAGTAAAATTTCGTCAATCGATGATTTGGCCGAAGGTATTCAATCGCTTGGCTTTCGAGGTGAAGCGTTACATACTATTGCCGCAGTCTCAAAATTGACTATTACTTCAGCTCCTGACAATCAATCGAGAGGAACGAAACTTGAAATTGACGGTGGTGATCGCGTCGATCGCCATCCCACTGGACATCCACAAGGAACGACTGTGGAAGTTAAGGACTTATTTTACAATGTGCCAGCGCGGAAAAAATATTTGAAATCAGAATCGACAGA
>JBDGRB010000056.1:0-9596 GCA_042218485.1 Halobacteriaceae archaeon
GACCGAAATTTTATAATCTTTGTTTAATCAAATATTAGATGGAATAAACCGATTATGGCATCCTCTATCCTCATTGTCGATGATGAACAAGAGCTTACGAAATTATATAACCTTTGGATTGAGGATACATATTCGGTGCAAACTGCAAATTCGGGGCATGAAGCACTAAATAAATTTTCTGGTGAAATCGATATCGTGCTATTGGATCGCCGCCTGCCTGATATTTCGGGCAAAGAAATTCTGCAAAGTATTCGGGATACTGAAGGGAATTGTAGTGTTGCTATGATTACTGGCGTACCACCAACGGAGGATGTCATAGATATGGGATTTGATGAATATTTAGTCAAACCTCTATCAAAAGATGATTTGTCTGCTGTCATAACCGATCTCGAACGTCGGCAAAAATACACCGAGCAAGTTCAGCAATTATATTCATTAGCCTCAAAGAGAGTTGCCTTACTCGAAGAAGGGAATAAGTCCAAAGAAGTCACAAACGCAATTGAAGAGATAGAAACGGAAATAAACGAAATACAACGTGACATTGAAACCACAGTGAGTACATTTAACGACGTTGATATTCAGGTTACGTTTCGAGATATCCCGGTGACAAATAACTGATTCGTAGCGAGCTAAATCATCACTGTTACTGTGAAAATAGGAACTTGTGAAAACCCTTCCTTGAGAGTTTTTGGCCCGTGTATATTCTATAGCCGGGGTAGGACAAGTACCTTGGGAAGTACCCCCGAAACGGGTCATCATATCATCTGGTTCTACCATGGATCAAATACAATATCCCAAGCATACATCCACTAATGACCGAGAGCAAGATCGTGAATCCTGGCTGACCTGTTGTTGTCGTCTCTGTAGGCTGTGGGGATGTTGTATTTCTTACAGTAACTGTAATTGATTTCTCTCCAATGGCGAATACATGTTTGCCAGTTTCGTTAAGCGACACAGTAACAGAATATGATGTAGTTTGACCGCTTTCTAAGGTGATTGTCTGCCGGAAAATGACATTACCGTCGAGGGTAAGCGTATACGTCTTTCTCGCAGGAATATTTGTCGGATTTGCAAATTCAAGCATAACAGTAACAGAAGTTCCAGGCGTAACTGTCGATTTGGATACCGTAAATGTAGCAACGGTTGGTGAAACAGGTGATAAAACTCGCAACTCCTTTGAGATAGATTTAATGTGAATTTGATAGAGACCTGGTTGGTGAAATGTTTCGGATACTGTGATAGTTTTTGTTTCACCCGCTTCCAAATATACATTCACTTGGTCGACAATTTCGTTGTCGACTTCGAAGGGGATGATGAACGTACCACCAATGGATCCTGTATTTGTGACACGGAGAGATATTTCGATTGTTTCACCAGCCAATATCGTTGGTAATGTTGATTGCGTTTTATTTCTATACGGGCCTGAAATCGAAAACGTTTGTCTCCCAAATTCAATTACAAGCTTCGGTGGTTCGATTGCGAAAACGTTCGAATGTTCCTGCTGAGACCATACTTGTGGAACATTATCTGTGGTTGTGTAAAAATACGCATAATCTGCAACTTTTCGCCCGCCAACGCTCTCGATAAATGAATAAAACATATTTGCGGTAACCGGTGATGATGCCAAATTCATCAATGAGAGCACGTCACCTGCTGTTTTTCGGCTATTCGTGGCCTTCCGAATTTTCCGATCTATATTTCCATAAACTAGTGATCCCTTGAGATATATCGCTCCTGGTCGCCACGTTTCCGGATTGGCTAAGATTACATCACGGTATTTTGACCCCTGATCGAGATCATTGCGAAATTCTTCAAACGTAATTAATCCTAATTTTAGCGACAAATAGCCAGCATAGTAGTCGGCACTCCCTTCAATAACCCATTGAATAGCTGCCGTGGTTCGAAATCCCTGCCGTGTGTGGACATATTCGTGGAACCATGGATTACTTGCGGAATTTAATGATGCATTTGCAGCTACCCATGCGTCGCTTCCGCCTGACAGCCCTCTAACAGCAAAATCAACACGGTTGACTGGCGCAGCGATAAAGAATACCTTGTCATCGCGCTCGCCAACTCGTAATATATTAGCCGCATCGGTAAGAGCATCCAAAATCATATCCGGTGACTCACGCAATTCAGCAACTGCTGGGACAACGAGCCGAAATGTTTGATCGTATGCCTGACGCGTATATACTTGCATCGGACCTAAATATGCCATCTCACCACCCGTCGCTCCTTCACCTGCGATCTTCACATTATCTTCCGCATTTATTTCTGGTCCTGTCCGAAACCAATGGACTGGCATCCGTGGCACTTCTACTAACGCCCATGGTCCCGTGTCGACAAATAAATATCCTGCTTCACCTGTGGGATGATCACCAATACCAGATCGATTTGCAGGGACTGTAAAGACCAAGCGGGGATTCGATGTGGCATTTTCCCAGCGATAGGTTGTATTGCCGGGATTTGTAAATCCCTCCGAGATGAGTACATTTGATTTATTCGGCAGTTGTGTTTTCAATGAAACGATAGAGTCAGGAATGTGAAAATTAACAACGACTTTTATTTCTCCAGGTATCTCGGGCGTTAAATATAATGTCGTGTTTCGGATCAGTGTTGGAGTAGATAGGGATTCCACATTGTCTTCTGCATTTATTTCTGGTGACTGGATTGTATCGGTCGGATTGGATCCACCAACCCCAGAGAAACTAGAGAGTGTCAGGAGGATAATGAGAAAAAGACTGAAATATTGTTTCATATCCTTATTCACACCTGGAAAAACTTATTGATAGTGGCTTTCTGGGATGGATAAGTATTTTGGGAATTTTTCGAATAAATTTTATAACGCCAAAAGCGAGACGATTTGCTATATATGTATTCGCCTTCTGTGTAATCGCACCTTTCCTTGGGCTGTTTTGGCACTAACGTCTGTTTACCATATTCGCCGTGTCTATCGGGATTTGAGATTCCATCGGAAGTGGCGGGCTACTGTTTATTGTTCTCGGATTTTTCCTATATTGGCGTCACCGGATACGAATTCATTTTCGAACCGCAATAAGGAATGTATTCCCTGGGTTATCTGGATGAGCATTTGTACCGGTAAAATTACACTTCAATTCGTATACGAAAGCAGCGAGATCAAAGGATGCGAAGAGTCACGATCACACTCCAACAATGATGAACCTATTTTGAAAATTACTGTTAACACATCGAGGTAACTTATTCAAAATCATCGGAATTGAGAGTCGTAAAGATTTATGAGAAATTTATGGTGGACATAGAATATGGCAAGGACAAGAAGGGTGGAATCTCAAAAAGAACTAGAGAAATCGGTTGATGATTTTATTACTCGTGGATATAAGGTTAAGGAACAAAGCCAACGTACAGCGAAAGTAAAGGAGAAAGATTGGGGGATAATATCACTCACATATTTATTTTCTTGTTTTCGTTATTGGGAACAGCGGTGTTCTTGAATATTGCCAAATTACCAGTTGTATGGGCTTGGATTATAGCATTTCTAATAAATCTATTGTATGCTACATACAGTTGGTATACAGCAGAAGAGGTGATTATAAGCAAACACCAGCATATCCACACTCATATTCTCAAATTAATTATTCCCCCGCTTCCGTCTTACTGTTTTTTTTGAACGACGTGAGAAAAGTGGGGACGGAGGGATTTGAACCCCCGATCGACTGATATCTCCGGTTGAATGCCTCGGAACTCCAAAGGGTCATCAACACAGTCAGAGGCCACCTGACTGCTCAGTATATCAGTCCCTCGTCCTTGGCGAAAACCTCTGGAGTCAGTCGCCATGCCTGGCTTGGCCACGTCCCCTAAATAGTTGTTATACGAATCCAAGTAAAGGTATTTTGGTTTGCGATTTTCGCCATTGGTCAAAACTGATCAAGATGAACAAATACTGGTTTGATGTCCACTGTTATATCAAAAGAAAATACAACAATTGATTCAGGCATCTATAATAGTGAATTTATCTGGATTCCTCTGACTTTTTCCAATCACATTCTTGGCATTTATAACCGGTATAGATATCTTTCACAGTTGGCATATATACAATTGAAACGACATCACCACCACATTCTGGGCAATCCATCTCGGCATCCTCAATCGTATCTACTTCCATTACCTCGTCTTCTTCAACCATTTCAGCTAACTTCTGTGGGGTGACCATTCGTCCTTGAATAACTCGATTTTCAGCCATATCTAGGAAACATACTCCTACAAAGGTAAGCCTTCTTCCCAACCTATAGTACTTATGGGTAATGGATCGGTTTGTTTTTCGATCCCCGCATTTGCATCGTCTCACTCTCCTCACCATCTGCTGGTGTGGAGGGTTGTTTTCCATCAGGTTCAAAGGCCAATGTGGTTGTTACGCCGAGTACAGCAAGGGGAGCATATGTAAATGCAGGTTCAAATAGGGAAACTGCTAATATTCCCAAGGCAATTGCGGTGCCAAAACGAAAGCGGGCAACATTCAAATTGGCAAGGAGACGGTTTTTTAGTAATACTACGGCGATAGCAAATCCTACCCCAACTACACCGGCGGCCATTGCCCTTCCAATGAGCGGAGGTGATATGGTAACCTTCCAAATGAATGTCGATGGTGAGAGACTTCCGACAAATCCCAGTCCAACAATAATACTTGGTCGGGGTAATAATTCACCAACTCTTGCACTGACAGTTTTCGCAGCGATTGCGATAATAACCAATGCCGCAAATCGTTGAAAGATGAGAAGGTTGAGTCCACTCTTGATCATCGGAGCTATGGCGGCCTCTACCCCTGCTATGAAGATGAGCGGCACGCCGACAAGTAAAATTGATTTGACGTTCTTCGAGACTGTGCTATCCATTTCAGTTAAGATCACTGCCACTGTCGCACTCCCGCCAAACACAAGGAGACCGACCTGGATGATACCGATAAGCGAATCGAGTGCTCCAGCCAAAATGAGCGCTGGAAAGATCCCGTCGATAAGTGGGAGAATCATGACTGTCGCTAATAGTTTTGTCGATCCATTAACGTAACTATGGAGGTGGCGAGCAATCGGATGTTCAGAACGACTCATACGGGACTATATTGCCTCTCCGATCTCACCGATTTGCAATTATCCGTTAATGCAACTAATGTAGAGAACAGTGAACATATTATCGGTGTTCGGATAATCCCAAGTCCCTTATGAAATGTGTGTTGCATAGACGTTAATAGCGGCTGGTCATGGACAATACCATCAACTGTGGGACTTGGATAGTCCATGCAATGTATTTTGATAGGCTGTGAATAAATGTTTCGTAACCGTCTTCCAAGGTAATGCTATGGAGGGAGAAGACCGTGTGTCAGGGGCCTGCCCCTCAAGGCAGTTTATGAATTGTTCTAATTCTCGCTAAATCAAAAGATGAAACATTAATTATTTTCAGCTTCTGTATGACATTTGGGACTACAATATTCTGTCTCAGCAGCATTTGCACTCGGATGGACCTTGAATTCGGTACCGCAATTCGAACACGTTTTCATATCGTAGTCTGACATATCATCAGAGAATATGCATGAAAGATTTGTAACTTTTTATCACTCGATCGGAGTAGCTCGCTCTGTGTTGCGAACGAAACAGAGCCCATCAAAGGCTTTCGAATACCTATATTCAGAAATAAATTCCTCAGCATCTGCACTCTCATACGTCGAACCCACAGAAAAATGCTTGAATGGAGTTGATAACCATTCTTTGATCGCATTATTTTCCTCAACGGCGGTTCTAATATCCATGATACAATAGTCATATCCCAGTTCATCAAGATTTGCCTCGATGGTATCAGAAAAGGGACGATCAACCGTTTGTTTTTGCAGGGCATACGTTTCTTCATCGCTCTCTGGTACTTGACTGATTGCTTGAAAATCGCCTCGACCAAATGCAAATCCAAGCGCATAATAATCTTGTCCAAACCACTCTGCCAAATGGTTACCCACAGATGGGATAGAAACATTCGCTCGTCGAGATGTGTTCTTCGCTCGATTCAGATGGGCATCATGACCCCATAGTACCATCTGATCGGGATTTTCATACTCGAATATCCACTTTATATTGTCAGCCATCATCTTATCCCGAAGTTGCAAACATCGACGAGTCGCTAATTCCTCAGTGATATCGAGTGCTTGGCGTTGATACATCGCAAGCCGATAAGTAACCGCTTGCTCGATTATGTTCACACATTGGAGCGTCATTTCCCAGTCAAGTTTTGTTGTAATATCACAGTATTTTGTCCCCTTCTCGTGTAAGCGAGATCGAATTTCTGGAAGTAATTCCATCCCAGTTTGATGACGAGATTGTGCGGCATCATCTTGATTCGGGGGAATGCCATCATCGGCTACTGCCCTCAATTCATCGCTAATTGAGGACAAGAACGTTTCGTCAACTGTTTTGAAGTATCGTTCTATTTCATCGACAGCTCCTTGGGTGTATTGTGCATCAAATCCATAAAAACGGATTTTATCCTCGTCGGGACGACCTGCATTGAAATCTCGCATCCACTGTATCATATTTAGCACTGAGTCGACATTCCACGTCCAGAAATATATGCCATCGAGAGCCGCTTCCGGATCTCCATCACCGTGCAGGATATATCGATTGATAGCTAGCGTTTCGGGAAAATTCGCCTCTAAAGCAAAAACACGTGCGTTTCCTTCCGTGACGAGATACCGGAACAGCCGATGTTTGATTTGAAAAAATTCCTTGGATCCATGCGTTGCTTCACCCAATCCGATGAGCGGTTGTTTACTCAGCGTCGTATCTAATTTACCGAGATTTTGGATTGGATTTGAAGGATCGACAGTGGCTAAAGGTTCAGTATACTCATCAATTTTAGTTAGGAAACTATCCGTCACTGTGGTTCGTTTCGCGGTATGATTGTTCTGTGTATGTTTGTGTTGGCTATTATCAGTCATACAAATCGTTGGTTTGTGAGATTTTTTGTATCGCATTAATGTTCATATAATGATATCTATATATCTAAACAAACTTGTGTATGTGCATCAAGAAATTGATACACACCTGAAATTATTACTGGTTACTCACTGAAAGCAACCAAGAAACGCAAAACTTACCGGCAGATTTTCATTATCGTAAAATGGATGGATCACCAATTAAAATGATTCGGTTTTGTTTTCATCTACGCGAGATCTATCTTCAATCCGATGAAGAACACAACAATCAATCCAAACATAAACGTCCAGAGGGCATGACTTCACAGCAATCGGCCTGGTTCTTTCTGTTAAATATAGCCTAAATACTCGTATTCAGATCGGGGATAGTACTCAAACTGCACTTGGGTAGAGCTCCCTACTCAAACAGCAGTCACCCCCCCTCAATATCTTCTTTATCTATGGTTTCGCCCGTTTCGAGGTGTTTCTTCAGTCCAGTGAGAGTATCGTCTATCGGCTCCTGTATCTTCCGTTTCATCAGAGTTTTTCCAAGTACCCATCCTAATGGACCCCATTTGGGCGTATAGAAAGCGGTCATTGTCACTTCAGACCTATCATCATCAATTTCTGACACAGCAAACTCGATCTGAAGTTTCTTCATCGGATCGTCTAATTCATTCACATTTGTGAAGTCAATCGTATACCGTTCCCCCTGGCTCATACTCGATTATTTCATGGACGATCCGAGTGCCATCAGCTAATGTTGTCTCCCGAGTGGCTCCGATACCAGTTTCTGGTCCCTCCATAAGTGTTGCCGTCGTATTCTTCGGTGAGTATCGTTGTAGGTTCTCGAAATCATCGAGAACTTCCCAGACGTCTTCGGCGGAAGCCGGCATTTCCTTCGATAGCCTCATTGAATGCATACTTGTGTGATGTGGTAGCATTTCGCTTAATAATATCTCCACACGGTTCAACGAATATGATCGATCTTATTCTAAGATATTTAAAAGAATGTAATGGTTAGCTCTTATGGCTCCGTTTTCACAAAGCAAATCTTTCCAAAAATCACCGAAGAACTGGGCAGTTCAAGCAAGGCCATAGTAGCCAGGTTCATCTTCATTCCGCGGTTCTGCCACCACAAGATCATCGGAGTGAACCATGATCCACGGGATCGTCCAATCGAGCAAGATATCTTCTGTTTGTTGTTCGAGTTCGGCATCTGGTTCGAGGTCCTGTAATAATCGTGCTATTTCATATATGGTATACATTTTATCTGGATCCAGCAGCTCATCAGGCGTGTAAAAATCACATGGATGAATTTCCTCAAATGCAGATTTTGATTCTGGCATATACGTTATAACAGCGAGGATAAAGTTAGAATCCATGGATTTGCCACGCCAGCCAGAACTAGAGACTAATGAGCTCCGAATAGCCAAAAAAGAAAAAGAAGAGGAAAATCAGAATAGCTGATTATTCGAACCGCTTCACAACGTTATGATAGTTATCAGCAACAGCATCCCAGTCTACGACTTCGAAGAAGTTATCGATGAATTCGCCACGATCAGGACCATAATCGTAGTAATATGAGTGTTCCCAGACATCAACTGCAAGGATTGGGTGGGATCCCCATAAGGCACCCTGATCATGTTTGTCGACTTTGAGATTTCGCAATCGTTTCGCAACGGGATCATACACTAAGAGCGCCCAGCCGCCGGCAGCACTGGCTGCTGCTCGGAACTCTCCCTTCCAGCCTTCATATGAACCGAAGTCTTCTTCGATCCTGTCACGAAGGTCGCCATCTGGTTCGCCGCCACCATTGGGACTCATGTTTTCCCAGAACAGTGTATGCAGATAATGGCCACACCCATTATGTGTGACATTACCGATCGCGCCAGCACTTGAACTGAAGTCTTTACTGTCGCGATTTGATGCAAGTTCTTCCTCTGCACTATTGAGCCCATTTACATACCCTTGATGGTGGGTATCATGGTGCCATGTCATCACCTGCTCGCTGATGTGCGGTTCGAGTGCATCATAATCATACGGAAGTGGTGGCAATTCGTGTCCGCCTGTTTCAGTTGTCATAGTAATAGACCTCCAATTCAATACAAATCTCGGAAATAAGTTAAAAGTTTAGGAGACGTTCGATAACATATCACATACCTTTCATGCATAATCACAGGGAGACAATACAATTCTAATTTTTTCGGGAATTTTCAATGTGATAATTATAATGGGGTTTAAATACCGACAGATTGGAATTACCGCCCGGAATTAATCCTCAATTGCATCTCATCATCTCCGATATGATCCACGACGGGGGCTAACCTGCAGGTATTAGCTTGTACGCCCTCCATATAGATGACACCGATTGCAGGTGCTATCGCACCCGGATCCTACTGAAACTTTCTGAACAGAATAGTATGCACATTTTTGGACTATCTGCCCGTTTTGAATGAACAATGACTAAAATTACCATCCATTTACCCGTCGCTGCACAAGATTCAATTCAATCAATAGTCGACTTATGTACCTTAGCGGAACAGCAATCATATTCACGAGTTTGGTACCCAGAGACATGGGGACGTGATGCGATAACGACGATTGCTACTATCGCCCAACAAACGGATTCAATCGGGATAGGAACGAGTATAATTCCAATTTA
>JBDGRB010000033.1:0-9451 GCA_042218485.1 Halobacteriaceae archaeon
GTCGGCTTCATCCCACGGCTGAAGCCGTGGGCTTTCGCCTTGCTACCGCTGTAACTTTACAGAAGGATAGAGAGGGCTTGGGGTTGGGCACAAGACTGTTTACAAAACAAAATTGGCAAACAGGTCACGTATCAATATGTTCTCGGAGGAGTGCGGCCCGTTCGTTTCGCCCGAGTTGTTCATACGCTTTTGCCTCATATTCAAGGGATAAAACGGGAACTTGAAGATCCTTCATTTGGACGTATTTTCGATGGTCAGCAACATTCACAGGTGATTCCCATTCGCCATTGAGCCGTTTTTGGATATCGCCAATGATCTCGACACTAATGCCATGTAACTCCAGTTCACCCAAATACGACTTCATATTCTCTGACTCCACATATGTTACCGGATCGCTGACGTTCTCAGCGAACCGCTCTTCTATAAGGAATGCTCCCTTTTCCGACGTTTGCACATCAATATCATTTGGCGTCAGTGAAACGCCCTGCAACGCCTGACTAGTACTGCCAGTTATTGCCCAGTCGATAGAAGTATCTTGTAATGTTGTCGTCAAATCGTAAATGATGGCTCTATATGTATCAGGTATCATATATTTGAAATCTATTGTTTGTCAATTAAGTATTTCTCTGTGAGTGAAATATTTCTTTAACAAATCCGAGATTATGATAAGCTATCCAGGGTGAATAGTAAAGACTCCACCGCGGCGATGCTTGCGTGTGACTTCTTTGCCGATATTTAGTCCCGAAAGCAATATGAAGTACTTCGGATCCAATCTATGAGATCCGTGAGAATCGATTCCTCTCACTACGGCCCGACAACTTCCACTACATCAAACCGATGTCATGGATTTAGAAGTTCTTTAAGACATAATCAATCGGTTTCAGCGTAGTGGTCAGTTATATCAGCCGGAGATGACGAAATCTAATTGTAGAAGTATGTAATAGTGTCTTCTTGAAATGGTGGGCCTATCAACGATCCTATTTGGGATTGGTCTCGGCGCAGCGATCACCATAATAATCACCCTTGTACTTACCCTTAGTACAGACTATCGGCTGTGGCCCCCCGGTGATGACCGTCGAAAAGCTATCCTTCATTGGGGCTTGGTCACTATATTCGACATTGCCATATTTTCCGTGGCAATTCTCAACTGGGATAGTTGGATCCTTCCCCGCCCTGAAACGATCGTGATTGGCGCGGTGTTCGTTCTAATAGGTCTCATCATCTTCATATACAGTGGACGAATGATGGATAGAGCGGAAACGACCGGCCAAACCGTGACAGATCTCTATACTGATGGGCCATATGCCCGATCCCGAAATCCACAGTATGTTGGGATGATTGTCGGTCTTGTCGGACTTGCCTTGCTGGTGAATGCTATTGCTGTTATCATTCTCGTTGCGTTCCATATTGTCTGGATCATGCTGCTGACGTTCGCCGAGGAGATGTGGTTGCAATACCACTTTGGCGAGGAATTCAAACAGTACTGTCAGCAAGTGCCACGCTTTATCGGTATTCGATCATTTACTAAGTAAACTACCACTCTACTTCGCTCACCCACAACGGGTGCGCGTTGGCGTCAGGCAAGGAAATCGTGATCCGACAGAAGTAGACACCACGGCACTGACTGCTTTCGAGAATGACCTCGAAGCACTGACATTCCCAGCGACGGTAGTGAAATCGTCGCAACGATCGGCGATCGTGAGATTCAATCCACCGAGGGTCGCTTTCGTGTCGAAGAACTCATACCAGAGACAACTGAGGAGACATTCGACTCCGAAGGGGCCGTCCGAGTCCAGGTCCAGCGGCCAACAGTTGCTACGGCCATGAAACGGGTAGTGGAAGCAAGCAAGACGCTATGAACAACGGAGTTCGGGTGGACACAGTGCAAAGCCTATGAGAAAACGTTTCAGCATAGAACAGCGTGGATCCCCCTTCCGCAACGAGCACCGTAGTCCATGTTAGCGGACAAAGATCGAAGTAGGGAGGGGCGGAGCGCTTCACATCCTCTCCAATCGCAGTTCTCTTCACTCGGCCAACGCCCAATAACTAATAAAAGAAGTTAATATGTCTCTATAGAAACATCCTCAAATAATTCGAAATCATTGCTGTTTTGTGTTACGACTGTTGCATCTATTTGCTTTGCCACGGCAGCAATCAATACATCGCCAGCAACTGCATTAATTTTATCTTGATTAATATTCTCGTTTCGATGGAGCTTCGCTTCTAACTCTGCTGCGACGAAAGCATGGGTAACCTGAAAAGGGATGATGGTGAGCCATTGGAATGTAGATTGAAGATCATATGGATTGAGTTGATCTTGCAGGGCTCGGCCAACAGCTACTTCCTTAATATTTATGGTCGTCGTCGCAAACTCTGCTTCGTCATTCGTTTCCAGGTACTCTTTCACTTCATCAGACCCTGCCCAATAATGGATAAGAAATGTCGTATCAAGCAGTTTCATCGGTGGAATCGTTACTTTCGGAAAGTTCTTGGAAAATCTCTTGCTGTCGTTTTGCAAGGCCTTCACTCATGTGAGTACGGGATTCTGTAACGAACTGTTCAAGCTCTTCGACCTCGTCTGACGACAGGGATCCAAATCCCTCACGCCACTCAGTCGTGGTCTCATCCAAGAGGCGATCGACAAGCTCTGTAAAACTTTCACCTTCTCGTTTACGTGCCTTTAAGCGTTCGTATACATGGTCTTGGAGACCGATAGTTTTGGTACCCATATTTTGTGTTTATATACACAAACACAAAATTCTTCCCTCGTATCCGCTACGATCGTTCTGTACATAACCACCGTCAAAACACGTTGCGGAGCAATTATTGGATCCGGCAAGAAAGAAAGAAGTAAATGGACATTCACGAGGATGTTCGGACACTCACTGAGGGCACCGAGCTCTCCATCGATACTGATATAGAGACTGTATCTGCCGACCATTTCGAAGAGATTCAAGAATTTCTCACAGGCACCCGGAACTGTTGGATTGGTGCCATCGTCTACAACGATGAGGGGGAGATTCTGCTGATCAAACATGCAGGCGAACCGGGCTGGACACAACCTGGTGGCATGGTTGAATCGGGCGAAGCCCTCGAACCAGCTCTCAAACGCGAAATCCGTGAGGAAACGGGTGTCGACGTTACCGTCGAGGAGCCGTTTTACATTCGAGAAGGGAAATATCAACACAACACCAATACCATCTCATGGTATAGCGTGCTGTTCATTGCGAAAGCAGACGACCCGTCGATCGGCGATGAATTGGGGCTGGCTGACGAACCAATCAGTGATGCCCAGTGGTTTGAGGAGATACCAAATCAAATTCACGATCTCGCCAGTCAGGACCGATTGCAGCAGGCGATGCACGAAATTGACCGGCGGATTTAAGACTTATCGAAAAACGAAGTTGGTAGTACCGTTTTGCTTGGATATGAAATTAGGTATTTGCAAAACGAATTTACTCTTAGAGGCTAAGTCCCCGTCCTTAAGACGCAGGCATTGAGAAAACGGGGATAGATACAGCGACGGTAATATAATCAATCTGGTTCGACAGATAATGATGGAAAATACGATGCATAGAAACCACTATCAAAGCTGATCAGTGCATCAGCGTCGACGACAGCATGCCCACCAATAATGAAATCGGCGGCTATATGTTGGCGTGATGTCATTTGTTCCTTGCATTCCTCACAGACAACAGTTTGTTTGTTGCCACACGCCGAACACTGCAATCCATTTGGACGACGTTTCGTGTAGCGCTGAAACTGTTGTCCAGCCCGAAACAAAGCACTGCGTGATGGCTCGACAAGCTGAATACTAAAGTCAGTAAGAAACTTACTCAGTTTGTTATCAGAATCGAAGTGGCCATCGGCTGCGAGTTCGGCATATACGACAGGTATGATCACGATTTTGCCCGCCTGGTAGGCTCGTCGGAGGGCTTCTTCGCTTGCGTCAGTATGTGAATCTTCATAAAGAATCGCTAGCAGTGCGTTCGTATCGACCGCTGTGATCACGCGTCACCCTCCTGATCTGCCTCGCCCGTTGAATCGTTGCCGACATTACGGGGGTACTCTCCTCGAAGTCGTTGCATCCGCTCGGGCATTGTCTCCTCACTGTTCGCACTACCCCGGTATTTCTCGAAAGGATCATCCCCCTCCGCAGTTGTTGGCTCGCTCTTCTGTATCGTATATCCGACATCAGTCTCTTCGAATATAACCTTGTCACCTGGTTCGATACCGAGTTCCTCACGGATTTCTTTTGGGATAGTAACCTGACCTTTCGTAGTAACACGGGGCATAGTACTACAACATTTGAAGTAATACTTAATAAGTATTATGAAGATATTATTACTATTAGTACGTTTCATGCATCTGAATTCCAAGTTATCAAACCACTCAAAAAAGACCGTATTCAACCCATTATTCTTCGTTAATACATAATTACTCAACAAAATCGTTGAGTATAAGGATACAGAGTAAGAAAAGTATGCTGTGTCAGATCTTCTCGAATGGGCGAATGAGCGGCCCCTGTTCACCGTAAACGAGGCCGAACGAGCTACGGGGATGAACCGGGCGTCCCTCCATGAAAAACTGTCTCGGCTGACTCAACGAGGCGACCTCAAACGGATCGAACGGGGAAAATATACCGTCCACAATGATGCCATGATCTATGCCACATATATCGAAACACCCTCTTTCCTCTCCCTTTGGTCAGGACTTCGATTCTACGACTTGACGACCCAGCAACCCGCGACAGTTCAGGTAATAACGCCGAAAAACCGCGACGATCTCCCAAATATCAACTTCTATTATTCAAACGAGATGTTCGGATTCGGAAAGAAGCACTATCAAGGCTTCCAAATTTTCGTTGCCGACAGGGAGCGATTGCTACTTGACTGTCTCGGACGCAAACAGGTGCCAGTTTCCGAACTCGGAGATTTAGTTTCGGCCGTTGATTGTAACACAGCAACGGAGTATGCCCAACGACTCGGAAAGCAGTCGGTCAAGAAGCGCTTAGGCTACTTACTCGAACACATTCGAGGAGACTCTGTTGACGCCCTCCGCGTTCGGGATCGAAACTATCCCGTGCTCGATCTCACGCAGCCTGCTGAGGGCGAGACGGATACTCGCTGGCGGCTACGGGTGAACACCGATGTTAACTAGAGCCAAACTTGAACGGTTATCAAATACGGTTTCCAATGGCAATGTGGGACATGCGGAGACACTCTATTTCCAGGACATCGTGTTATCAACGGTTAGCCGGGAGACATCTGATCAACTCGTTTTCAAAGGCGGAACGGCGCTCCTGAAGTTCTATCAACTCGATCGGTTCTCGGAAGATATCGATTTCACGGCCCACGAGAAGATACAGTTCGATCATCTCATGGACAGCATGGTTCGAGATTTAGAAAATTATGGAGCAACCGTCGCGGAACGAAGCATAGAAGAATCAGAAACGTCAGTACACGCTCGATTCGGCATTCAGGGGCCACTCTACACAGGAAATCGACGATCTTTATGCTTTCTCCGTGTTGAGGTAAACAAAGAAAGCACCGTGTCACGTTTGCGCACTCGGCGGTACACGCCGCAGTTTCCCGATCTGCCAGCGTTCGATCTCGCTGTTCTGGATGAAATCGAAATACTTGCGGAGAAAATCCGTGCGTTGCTCACCAGAAGCCAACCCCGTGATTTATATGATATCCACCATCTCCTCCAGAAATCCGTGCAAATAGAATTGTCACTCGTCCAAGAAAAGCTCGATTACTACGATATCGAGTACGACCCGAATCGTGTGCTTGATGCCGCACGGGACCTCGAATCGAGCTGGGAAACGCTCGACCCGTTGGTGTACTCAGCGCTCCCACCATTTGAAGAAGTGATTGACCATCTAGAGCAGGAACTGACACGGTGCTAGCGGAAGTTTATTTGTTCACGGATCAGCTTCGGTCTCGTTGATATTTCAATACGAACGGATCGTCAGACCATCAATCCGTTCGAAGTGATCGGTATTGCGGGTGATAAGCGGTTCATCCTCCTGGATTGCTGTGGCGGCAATAATACAATCTTCTCGGTCGATGTGTTTACCTCTATTGAAAAGGTCTCCTGAGAGCCTGCCCGCCCGCCGCATCACGTTTGTATCCGCATCGACGACGTGCTTGGTGTTCAAGACATCTAGCACTTTCTGGCGACGGCTTGTCGAAGCATTTGATCGAATCAATCCCTCATAGAGTTCGAGTACTGTAATACTGGATATTTTTTCGGGCCGTTTTTCGCTCTCAATGATGTCGAGAAATTTCAGAGCATCTTCATTGTCACGCAGGATATCAATAATAAACGATGTGTCCTCAATCATATCTCATCATCGATGTCTTTTTCAAGGTGTTCTAGAATACGGTCACTTCGTTCTCGGGAATGGTTTCGACCCTCCTCAATAGCATCTTCGAGTTCGGTGGCTTCCTCATTGGAGAGGATACCCGCTACTTCTCGCCATGATCGCTCACCAGCTAGTCGTTTGACGACATCGGAAAACGACTCTCCCTCTCGTTTGTGTGCCTTGAGGCGCTCGTAGGCTTCTTCGTCAAGTGAAATCGTCTTTGTTGGCATAGTAATACATAGTTATGTATGTATACTTATAAAGTAGGTGGTCAAATTATCAACTATATCTTTATTCATGTCCTAAGTGACGGAAGATTGCTCGAATCTGGGCGCGATTTTGAGCTATTGAAATAGTGATTGACATCTATCAAGGGAACTGTCACGGTACTAGCAGAAATCTATCCGGTCACGGATCCGTTCCCCAATTCCTGCCTTTCGCAGTACCGTTGCCAATAATCAGTAATACTTTCCAAGAAATCGCCACAGCCGATCGGACATGTGCCAACGTTCTATTCGATCCGTTGTCACAATCAGCAAAATCATACAGTCTTTAGATAATGGTGACGAAAAGAGCGCAAATGTATACCCATCACAGCATTAATACACATACGGAAATATTGTATATATATGGGGAAGAAACATGTAACAGCAAGGGTACCGGATGATATTTATGAAGCAGTCGAGATGATCAGCGAGGAAGAACAAACGGATCGATCTACGGCTATCAAACGATTATTAGAACGGGGGATTGAGGACTGGCGGATCGAGACTGCGGTTCGACGCTATCGAAAGGGGGCAGTCTCAATTGGTCGCGCAGCTGACCTCGCCGGCCTATCAATCTGGCGGTTTCTTGATATCCTCGACGAACGCGGGGTTGAAATAAACTACACCGAAGCGGACCTCGAAACTGACATAACTGCGGCCCGGGAAGAATGACGACTGTCGTTGTTGATTCAACTGTCCTCATATATCTCGCCCGCCTCGGCGACTTGGATCTTCTGGGGAGCCTGTTCGATCGAGTGATTGTTCCTGAGCCGGTATATGATGAGGTCGTGAAAACTGGTCATGAAGAGGATTACCGAGATGCAATCGCTGTCGAGGAGGCTATGAACGAATTCATGGAGATCGTTGAGCTTTCAGATGACGTCGCCCGTCAAACCGGTCAAATTCAAGATACCGCTGATCTCGGCCGAGGAGAAGCTGCGGCGATGGCACTCGCTCGTCATCACGATGGACAATGTTTGACAGATGACCATGCTGCTCGAACCACGGCCGAATCCGTTGGCCTCGAAATTGGCGGGACAATTTTTGTATTACTCGAAGCTCTTACGGAGGGACAGTTATCATTCAAAGCGTATGAGTCCCGAATTGATCAACTCGCAAATGGTGGGTTCCGAATGAGTGCATCACTCTATCGACGAGCACTCGAAGCGGGAAAAGAAATCAGTGAAGAATGATACAGTACGCATAAAATCCGACTCAGTTATGGGGTAGGAGGACGGCAAACATCATCCCCTTCAGAGTCAATCCCGAGGCAAAAAGCATGTTTTCTGTTGGTCAGCTACCCACGAGTAAACTCGTGGGCATCCGCGCTGCTACCGCTGTGAACGAATTACAACTCCTTGTCCCCATGTTACTACGTTTTTAACTATGTGGATGAAAATTGCCGAGGACTATGGATATGTCCGGATATGTTTCCCTAACGGGCTGTATTCCTCGTCAAGATCCTCAAGGAGCGTTTGATCGGCAGTATATACTGTAGTATCGAGTTTCTGCGCAAGCGCTATGTAAGTTGCATCGTACACAGTAATATCTAAATCGGTGGCGATCTCAGCAATTGCACCAATTTCACTAAATGGGATAAACTCAATACCATATTCAGAGAGCGAAAGTGCAACTTCCTCGAGTTGCTCTTCATTGAAGAGACCACTATATTTGAGGGCATTAATCGCCTCAAACGGCATGAGTGCTGGTGCGATTAACTCAATTTGTCCGTCAAGATAATCATCACGGAGTGCCCGAGCCGTTTCGTGATGCTGTTCGGGGATATACCACTTTACGACAATACTCGTATCGACAACGATTTCAGCCATTATGATGAATTACTCCCGTATCGCTTTTCTCGCCACTCTCGGATGGTATCCGCTGAATTTGTATTTGCAACCTTCTCTTCGTCGATTTGATTGCTTAATCGCTCGCTAACTGCCACCGCATGACCAATATTCCGTGCTTCTAGCCGTTCGATCTCGTCTTCGATGTGGGATCGAATCACGGCACTCCAGTTTATTTCGCTGTGTTCTTCCATTTGTTCTTTTAAATCGTCCGGAACGCGGAGACTAACAGTAGCCATACTGTAATATATGTATTACTGTAACAATTGTTTTCCGATTTTGGTATATTATCCGGCTATTTACTGGGGAAGCATCGGTCGTTCAATTTGGATGATATTCCGCAACATCAAGGACGGATTGCACGTCATCTTTCCAGAAATGCTTCTCTGCGGTTGCAAATTTACCCCCATGTTCTCGTGAAACCGCTGCAATAAGTGTATCAGGATGATCAGCAGGTACTCCTCGGTCGAGCAGTTCTTCCTGGAGAGAGATTGCTTCATTTGCAGTTACGTCACTAATATCGAGAATATCCATCGACGTTGTAACCGCTATTCGAATCGTTTCCGGATCCCCATCAATATAGCCGTGGAGACATCCCATATACGCTTCGTACAGAACGATCGATGGAACCCCCCATACATCTTGCTCGTACTGTTGTAGAAATTCATGGGCAGTATCTGTTCCATCGAGGTAGTCGCTTAGCAGGGTATTATCGAGGACTAACATTTATTTCATGGAGTTGATTTCCTCGGATACATTCTGGCGCATCTGCTCTCGTATTTTCTCCATACCTTCCCGAGTGGCTGTGTCTGAGTCTGCCAGAATACCAAACCCAGCCCATTTATCGCGGCGCGTGAGACGTACAATTACGTCTTCATAACTTTCGTCCTCCCGCTTATAGAGATCCAAACGACGTTTTACGTCTTTCGAGAGCCGAATAGTTGTATCACTCATATATGTATATGTAT
>JBDGRB010000315.1:0-9450 GCA_042218485.1 Halobacteriaceae archaeon
ATCCCCAAATTATGTCACAACTTGATGCCCTATTGGACAATCCAACGGTCGAAATCATCGAATCAAGTGCCGAATTTAGTTCATCACAAGCAGAAAGCGTACGTGATGGTAACAATCGCGCCGCAGCTGCAATCATTCGAGATGAAAAGGGGCGTATATTATTGATGCGCCGATCCGATCGAGGGTGGCGCCTCCCAGGAACTGATGTTGGTTCTGTCACTGAATTCGAAAAACGGTTACGGGATGCATTACATGACCGTGTTGGGATCCAAGCTACCACAGTCACACCAACCCGCATACACAAACATAGAGCAGAAAATTATGATGATGTTCCCCCGTATCATTATGTCCTCTTTGATGTTGAACCCGAAGAGTCGCCATCAATGATCGATGACTCACCAAACGATTCTATTGAACTTCGGTGGTTCAGCGACCAACCAGACAATGTCCTCAATGAAGGAGTAATGTCGCATATATTTCGAAACAAGACTACGAATCCGTAGGCATTTTGCGCACCATATCTATAAGAAATGAGAAAAATTACCTCAAAGAAATCCTGACGAATTTGTCTTATTAGTGGAGGAAAATTCTAGAAGAACAATATTTCCTCACGTTACGTTTCTATTTCCCGATAGGCAAGTTTTGCAAGACCGCCGGCAACATGTTGGACTTGGGTACCCGCCTTGCCCTCTTGAATTTGTGTCCGTACAGCTTCAGCATCTGCATTGAGAATATTCGATACTGTTGGCTCAGAGATGCCAAGTTCATTGGCGATTTCAGTATGTGATATATCGGTTTCTTCATCGAGGATGACTGCATAAATGGATTCAATGAGGGATGGGAGCCACGTGAGTCGTTGATGGTCGAAAAGTTCACGCGGTCCGCCAAGGATCCCCATTGCCTTCAGAAAGGTCTGCATCGCTTTGAGATCAATTGATTGTTCGAACTCTGCCTGAATATCGAATTCAGGAGCTGGTTCGACTGCAGACATATTCTCGCATCAGGAGATAATCGTTTCTTGGGAAAACCTTGATGGCTAGCCGAAAATCGCAATTTTCAAAGACATTTTCACCATATATGTATTACTGTCACTATACATGGCTTCCCCGTTTGATATTCTCCAAATCGATAAAGATGCTGATGAAGAGACAATCAAGCAGGCATATCGAGAACGGGTGAAAGAAACACATCCTGATCAAGGCGGATCAGCGGAGGAATTCCAAACGGTACAGGCGGCATATACAGCGATTACCTCCGAGGAATGGACCAAACAGAGTGAAACGAGTCCTGATTTCGAGGATGATTTTCTCGAATATGAGTCAGAAGTTGAGTTTCTGAATTATGAGGTCCTTGACGATTTTGGCTGGAGTATTGATGACAATAACTTGTTCGAAAAAGCCCGTGATTCCGATCTCGATACGCAGGACTATGGAGAAATTACAGTCCGTCCAGGTGAAACATTACTTGAAGCAGCAGAACGGCACGGCCATACATGGCCTTTTGCATGTCGAGGGGGAGCCTGTGCAAATTGTGCAATCGCAGTCATTGAGGGCGAGATTACACAACCCGTGAATCATATTCTACCCCCAGAAATAATTGATGAAAATATCCGACTCTCCTGTAATGGCATTCCAATAACGAAATCGATGAAAATCATCTTTAATGTTAAACATCTGTCTTATCTCGATGAATTGCGTTTACCCCCCTATCCATTTGAGCGAAGTCGCGCCAGAAGCGGTGACTAACATTGCTTAATTTATAATCTCTGCTTGGGGTAGGTAAAAAGCTAACACCACTGCTAAAATACCGAATAACAGTAAAAGTAGATTTCCTATTGTATTGCCTGCCGTCATTAATCCCAGTCCGAATTCTCGCTTAGATAGCGGGGCAAATGGCCGGATACCCATAGGCGTAAGAGCATCAGCAAGAATGTGTGACACCACTGCATGGAAACCAATATACCCACTAAACACCACAATAGCAATGGTCATCTGTTGTGATAGCTGAATGAACGCCGGCGAAAGCACGGAAAGTACCCCATATCCGATAACACCACTCAAAACAGCGAATATTGCAGCAAACCATACAGTATGTGTGAACCCACGATGTTTCACAAGTGGAAGTTTCATATCCACATCCGGTATCATACAAAGACTTAATGAGTATCGTCCACGGAACACTCCAAATCGCTGATTCATTAGCAGAGCTAATGGCATTAATGGATTGACAAGAAGGAATGTACCAACAAGTGCATACAATATGAGGTAATCAAAAAATACCCCAATTACAGCGACGATCGGGGCCCATGTTAATAACGTAACACCGAGATGCCCCTTCTGATGCATACCTTATATAGGATTAAAATGTGCCGTAAAAATATAGCTATGGGTAGTCACACCAAGGGAAAATCTTCTCGCTTGTAACCCGTATCGATTCCAGCCTCAAGACATCAACTCGAGATACTATATAAAGAGCGTACAACTAAGGAGTTGGATTGCAATTCTTTTGCTATGCCAGAGGATCCACTGAAGTGGGCACGCGACCATATGCCTATCCACCAATTGCTCATGGACGAGACCAAAGATACACAACCATTCGACAAATATACTGTTGCAGTCGCATCACATCTCGAACATAATACGGGTGTTTTGATTGAGACACTCCATAATGCAGGTGCTAACGTTTTATTCACACCGAGTGAACCCGAGAGCACAAATGCCGAAGTAATAACGTTTCTCGATCAAAAGAAAGGGATAACCGCCTATGCTCAGGCTGAGATGACCAATGAAGCCTTCGCGAATGCTCAACATGAACTCCTTGAGACAGGGCCCGATATTATTCTCGATGATGGCGGCGAATTAATTTCAAAAGCCCACCAAAGCCATTCATCCATTGTAACTGATATACTTGGGGGTGTAGAACAAACAACGGCTGGTATAACACGAATAGAAGCGATGGACAACGAGAATGTACTTCAATTTCCCGTGTATGGGGCAAATGATGCACCAATGAAACACCGGTTTGATAATGTACATGGAACTGGAGAATCTGCTCTGACAAATATTACAATTACAACTAATGCGTTATTAGCTGGCAAACGAGTTGTTATCGCTGGATATGGATACGTGGGTCGCGGCATTGCGAATAAAGCTCGATCCCTGGGTGCCAAAACAATCGTAACCGAAGTGGATCCTCGACGAGCACTTGAAGCTCATATGGATGGACATGAAATTATGCCAATGGTGGAAGCCGCTACGGAGGGGGAGATATTTATTACTGCAACTGGAACGAGTAACGTCATACGGAAGGAACATATAAATGCAATGAATGAGGGAGCCCTACTTTCTAATGCCGGTCACTTCGATGTCGAAATCGATATTGAGGCACTTGAATCTCTCGCAGATACAAAATCGGAACCTCAAGAGGGGATCACACGGTATCATTTTTCTGATGATAAATATCTTGATTTGGCGGCAAACGGACGCCTTGTTAACTTAACTGGCCCCTATAGTAAAGGGCATCCAGGTGAAGTTATGGATACGACGTTTGCTCTTATGTTCGAGGCAGCCCGTGAACTTCGGAATACTGACTTAGATCCAGGCCTCTATCAAGTCTCAGATAGGGTCGATAGACAAATCGCCGAGCTAAAATTGGCAACATTAGACACAACAATTGATGAACCAACTGAAGAACAGCAAGCATATGATGCCAATTGGCGAGAAACAGACAGTGGATTTTGATCAATTAGAATTGATTGGAAAACCAAAGCATCCCGATTGCAGAGTTCACTACAATAACCCGATTAAGGCACTAGGCTAATTAAACAGCATATAATGAAGGATGAACTTGTAGCAAGGAAAAATCATTGTACTCAGATGTGAGTAAAATAGTTTTTTGAGCCTAAGGAGAGTCTTTAACTATCGGTGTTGTAGGTAAAAATACGATGCACAAGTCTTTCCACTCACTATATCCAGTGTTACTATCGAGTGCTCATTTTGGAGTGGGGGGACTCCTATATTTGAAATGGGCATCGCCACTTGGCTTCTTAATGGCAGCTATGGGTGCGGTCCTTTTACTCACCGTAGTAGCCCAATTAGTCGCCCATGGAAAAACCATTCTCACTGACCGTTTACATTCTTCATCACCGGCATAGCAATATTTTACCAATCTAATCAGTGAGGATACTTCAACACATGACGGAAAGAGTGCAACTTTGCTATTGGAAACGCAAAGTTAGTACCGTTTCAAAGAAAGAGGAATGACTGTCGAAAGTATTGACTAGGCAGTCCATTCCTAAAAAACAAATTTATTTCTCATTCAGTTTCTTCTTCAATAGGTATTTCTGTTGGTTCTTCACCACTACCTGCATTCCAATAATAGTAGTCTTTACCTTCCGATCGTTTATATCCGAGTGATGGCATCATACCCGCTTTGACCGATTCCAAGTACATTTGTAACCCGACCATCGTTAATGGATATCTCGTTCGTTCGTGAATCTCTTCTGCCGTATATGCCTTATCTGGGTTCGACTGGAGGAGTTCTCCTGGCGATTTGTATTGAGGGGTGTGATTCGAGATATCTAGATTAGTCTTATTAACTGGCATCGCTCTAATTATAACTTCTGGCCAGGGTTTCTTATTAGTTCGGCTCAAATTGGGGTGAAGTGGATTACCTCTATCCTACTCGCCCTCCCGTTGGTTGCTCCATAAGGATGAGAACGTAAAGGGTGTTAAGTTTAGGCTAAGGGATGCGGCCGAGCAAGATTGAGTTGGTGACACAAAATGCTCGACCGCATAATAGAGAACGCACGCCACGAAGAAATATTTTCGCGTGAGGACACTCCGACTGAGCAATGTGTGATGGCGGCGTTCTGTACCTCGCAGGGCTCTCGCATCGAAAGGTCGAACGCGTGATTGAGCGATCATACGGAGCGGTGCACGCCTGGTATCACCGACTGGCGCACTTGTTTGTACCTGATCGTAAGAAGGGGCCAGTTGTCGTCGTGGACGAAACCAAGCTCGAAGTCGATGGCGAGGAGGTGTACGTCTTAGTGGCCATTGACGTCGACACCTTCGAAGTGGTCCACGTGGAGGTGTCAGCCGGCCGATCAAGCCTCGACGCACTCACGTTTCTCCAAGCGGTGCTCAAACGCTGTCGGGGGCGACCGGTGATCAAGACCGACCGCAGTCCGTGGTACACCTGGCTGGCTGTCGATCTTGACTGCGAGCACGAACACGAAACCGTCGACGATCGGAGCCTCGTCGAGGCGTGGTTTGGGCTCTTGAAGTACCGCACGATGCTGTTCTGGCATCGATTTCCATACCGGGTGGGCTCCAATCAACCGACGAATGGACCAAAGCCTCCAACGCAATTCACAATTCGCTCCTCCAAACTTAACACCCCTTGAGAACGTAACCTGTAAGAGTTAAAAAGAGTGGATATCTGTGGACATTTCGATCATAGGAAAACCCGTAATGCTTTGGTTCTATACCGCATTTATTTTGATAATGGTATTGCCCTATATGGAAGTACTTGAAGAATATCAAAAGCCAGACTACACAGGCGAAAATCGTTGCATCCCGTGTACTATTGTCAATGTAATTCTTGCTGTTATTATCGCAGGCGTGGGTGCTGGCATTGCAAGTATTTATTCCACATATTTGTGGGGATCCCTAATTGGAGGCTTTATTTTCTTCGTGTCAAGCGGGCTTATTTATTTCAGAGGATACTTGATTCCTGGAACACCATGGATAACAAAAACATACTTTCCCGACGAAATTTTACGGTGGTTTGATAAAACAACTGATAGGAGAGAGGATTCGACAAGGGATCATCAAGACATAGAGCAAATTTTACAAACAGTAGGAGCAGTTACGGAGTGTGAAGATATCGATGATCTCTGTCTTCGTGATAAATTTCAATCCAGATGGCGGGCCGAAATCGAGAAATTACAGGACGAAGATACAGCACGTGATGAACTTGCGACCGTCCTCGATGTAACTGCAGGTGAATTAAGTTTTGAAGATCATGGTGATGCATTTGTTGCTTATTTAGATAATCAGCATGTCGGCCAATGGGAATCCGAAGCCGCATTTCTCGCTGATGTGGGTGCAGCACGAGTCCTTCGAAATCGATTTGATGGGTGGGAGACATTGAGTGTCCAAGATAAAAGTAAAGTCCTTAACGGCCTTCGAATATTCCTGGAACAATGTCCCATCTGTAATGGACTTGTAACAGTTGATCAGGAAGTCGTTGAATCGTGCTGCCGTTCGATAGATGTCGTTGCTGTTACCTGTCAAGACTGTAATGCGCGACTTTTTGAAGCAGAGCAACCTGGGGCAATTTGAGATTTTATTTTCAAAATGTCTTTTGCAAGGATATCTTAAACAACAGCAATAGTTTCATATAATACTTATACTCAAATAAAGTGATCTACCTCTGCCGACTCGTCGCCGTCGACGGCCCCTTGCGGTTGGGGGCTTACCACCTGCCATTAGCTAATTTTATTTTATCAAACGAAGAAGTGATTTCGTATATAAAAGGATCCCATATATGGGGAGCAATCAGTATTAGCTATACCATTGTTATTTGTAGCAATGACAGCAACAGATTACGTTATAGAAACGGAAGGGTTGACAAAACGATATGGTTCCGGTAATGAGGGAGTAACTGCAGTGAACGATCTTGATTTACGTGTCAAAGAAGGTGAAATCTTTGGCTTTCTCGGTCCGAATGGTGCTGGCAAATCGACGACAATTAATATGCTCTTAGATTTTGTTCGACCCACATCAGGAACTGCAAACGTTCTCAATTTAGATAGTCGGACAGATGCAGCTAAGCTTCGAAAACGAATCGGTGTCCTTCCTGAAGGTTTTGGGCTCTATCCTCGTTTAACAGGTAAAAAACATCTAAGATTTGCAATCAATTGGAAAGGGGCTGATGATGATCCTGAACGAATTTTGAACCGAGTTGGCCTTACACAGCGGGACGCTTCACGCTCGGTCGTAGATTATTCAAAGGGCATGCAACAACGACTCGCACTCGGTATGGCACTGGTTGGAAATCCAGAGTTACTCATTCTCGATGAACCATCATCTGGACTTGATCCGCACGGCATTCATCAAATGCAAAAACTCGTTCGAGAAGAGGCAAGTCAAGGGACAACCGTGTTTTTCTCTAGCCATATTCTAAGTCAAGTCGAAGCTGTATGTGACCGCGTTGGGATCCTTTCTGACGGTAAATTAGTCGCTACTGATACTGTGGAAGGTCTCCGAAAGACCGTTGGCGCAGGTTCAGAACTTGAGTTACGAATAACTGGTTCGACACAAGCTGATATTAGTGAAATTGACGGGGTTGATTCCGTCCACCAACAAGATGGGATCCTTCGGGTTACCTGTAGTAATTCACGTGCAAAGGCAACGGTTATTTCCACACTAACGAATTCAGGCACTGAAATAATTGATATAAAATCACAACCGGCCTCACTCGAAGACGTGTTCAGAGCATATACTACTGAGGAAAAAATTTCAAAAGAGGAATCAGATGATGATCGTGAAATTGCGGAGGTGATGCCATGACGGTAACCTGGATTGATATCGCTCAAAAAGATTTCGAAGATGCGATTCGATCGAAGATGTTGTGGGGATTTATCGGGATTTTTCTTGCCTTCGTTACGATATCATTATTTTCTGCCGAGCAGTTGTTCCCTGAAACTGTAACTGTTGATGCTCCAAAGGCATTGGCCGGTGTTGCAATGTTAGCGCAATTATTCATACCAGGAATTGCCTTAGTTGCGGGATACATGGCCGTGGTTGGAGAACGGCAGTCAGGTAGTTTGCGTATATTAATGAGTTATCCCTTTTCCCGGTTTGATGTCGTGATCGGTAAACTCGCTGGTCGGCTGTTGATTACCGGGATAGGGTTAGCCATTGGATTTGCTGTTGCAAGTGGTCTTGTGGTATGGTTATATGGAGCCCCAACGGTCACTCAGTTTTTACAATTTGTAGCTACCGGTATTCTTCTTGGCTTGACATTTACAGGCCTAGCTGTAGGTGGTTCAGCAGCAACGAAAACCCGAGGAAGTGCAATGACATTAACGATTGGATCGTATATGAGTATGGTATTTTTCTGGAAGCCAGTGGTAGTTGGTATTTATTATGGCGTGAATGGGACTCTCCCAGGGATCAAAGCAGATGCCTGGTATTTCCTTCTGAAACGGTTGAATCCTCTAGAGGCATATCGGGTTCTCACAGGAGCAGTCCTCAATGAACCGGTGGATCCAGTACCAAAGTTTCCATTAGAAGATATACCAGCAAATACACGACCCGAACAATTAGAACTTGCCAACCGAGTTGTTGGTGAGATACCCGTATATCTTAATCAGGGGATGGCAGTAGTAATATTGGTTGCTTGGGGAACGATCCCTGTAATCATTGGATATTGGCGATTCAAACATGAGGATCTCAGTTAAATCAGAGAAGGAGAGTATGGTGAACCGCCCCGGTCACGCCCTGAGGTGATCGGCTTGCTCTGCCTGTAGATGTTCATTCGATCTCAAATTCTGTTATTATCTCGGATTATCTAGACAGGTTGATTCGTTAATTTCTTACTATCTGCTAGCTGTCGATGTTGTAATGATAGGTTTGCTGAGTCGGATACTGCAATGACGTCGTCAAAATTCATTCTCTCAACTTGTTGATCTAATTGCTGTTCTACCGCCTCGATTTTGTCATTAAGAAATGAACGAAGTGTTTCATCCAAATGTTTGTTTTCTGTATCGAGCCGAACTCGCTTTGTCAATAACGCTAAGTAGAATTGTACTTGTCTATTATATCGATGTCTGTTAAATACTCTATTGAGAACATTCAATAATTTTTCTTGAGATACTGGCTTCGTCATGTAGTCATCAATATCAACGCCGATAATATTACTATCGGGCGAAACTGAGGAGATAAAGACGACACTACAAGTAATATCACTCGAACGGATATCGGACACTAGTTTATCGCCGGAGATATCTGGCAACTTCCGATCCATTAACACAACATCTATGGTATCATCGATTGTTTCTCTGAATTGCGTTCCTGTGTTCACGACGGTGACCGAAATTTCGTTCGGGAGCCAATCTTTATAAAGATCAGCCAGTTCATCATCATCTTCGACAACAAGAACGTTCTTTGCATTACTCGCTGACATCCTTATTTGTGGATTGTAACTTTAGGAAGTAAGGCTTGAAACCTAATGTATTAGGCTCCGATAGACGCCTTATTTTTCTTGATGGGATTTGGCATTTATCAGAGAATTGTATTCTAACGTGTTTAAAGAAAATCAATAAAATATATCGAGTATTACTTGGAGGAGAATTGACTTCTTCAATTCGAACCTGCATCTTATGGTTTAGCTGATCACAGGCGGTAAGCCCCCTTCCTCAAGGAGCAACGCAGGCCGAAG
>JBDGRB010000084.1:0-9411 GCA_042218485.1 Halobacteriaceae archaeon
CTTCGCGGACTGCGGTGCTCCTTGAGGACGGGGCCTTGCCCTGTCCTTCAGGTAACTATTCGTCGGAAATGATCTCGGGAGTTGTTAGATATCAAAACCGAAAACTCATAGCCCCGTGGGTCGAATCACTAATTACTACCACCTAGAAGAATGGTAACGTCGATTAGGTTATGGTTAATGTAAACGGTCATCCTGCTGGTGAACAATCACAAAGCTCCGCCGATCTCCAGCTCAAATCTCGTGTGGGCGATCATGATATTTTTCAGTTTCATACACGGGATGGAGTTGTATCGCCAGATTCGTTTCGAACGTCAGAGCTCAGATTACTTGATGTGTTGGCGGATGAATCACCTGAGACATTGCTCGTGCCAAACGCAAATTATGGAGTTGTCGGTGTAGTAATGGCCGCCTTTTGTGATGCTGTTTGGTTGACCGAAACCAGTGCCCGCGCTGCACAACTTTGCAGATACAATGCTATTCACAATCAAATGGCAGAGACTACCTCAATAGCACTAACAGCGGATTTGCGGGCTCTTCCCACCACAGTTGATGCGGTTGCCCTAGCGCCGGCGGCTTATGAACCAAACGAAGTGGTAAATCAACGTATAGCTGATGCACTCAGTGTGTTGAAGCCAGATGGGACATGTTATTTATCGACCTCGCAAACTGCTGGACTTTCTCACTACCGGGAAACATTGCAAGAATTGTGTGATGATATGACAGTCGTCGATGATCAGGGAAACGATGTTACGCTTCGTGCAAATCGTCCTGAATCATTAGACCCACCACAATATGCAGCACCAAATCTAATCACACCATCCATAAATGGCGTGGATTTATCCCTCGTTACGTACCCTGGGTTATTTTCAGCATCCGAACTTGATGAGGGTACCCGTACACTTGCTCGATCACTAGAAATATCCGATGGTGAATCTGTTCTCGATCTTGGTTGCGGATATGGACCCCTTGGATTATATATTGCGCAAAAATCTGAGTGTGATGTTACGATCAGTGATGATAACTGCATCGCTACAGCCTGTGCAAGCCTATCCGCCGACAAAATGGATGTTTCGCTTCAAAACGAGATTACAGCAGATGCCGTGTCTGGTGTTCGTAATCAGCGATTTGATCGGATCGTCTGCAATCCACCTACGCATGCTGGGAGTGGTGTTTTACATGATATGATACGAGGTGCCTCAAAAGTTCTCCGTGATGGCGGGCAGATGCAATTGGTTCATCATAAAGGAGTCGATTTTGCAAAATATATTGAACCATATTTTGAAGCAATTGATTCTGTTTCCGAAGGTAACTACTCTATCGTTACGGTCAATTAACAATCAACGGATTGATATAATTCATCACGCAGAAGGGGTACGAGTTTCGCGGATTGATTTTATTACTGATCGAGAATCGTCAACAACGAGAGTGAGAACATCGTCTTCGATTGAAAACGAAAACCGACCTTTGAAGGGATCTGTTGAGAGAATAGTTTCTTCGGACGTAGCTAAATGGAAAGCATTGGGTGCTATCGGATCAATTCCATGCTCGATCATAAATGCCATCACATCAGTATGTGACATAAGCATCGCCACAAACGGTGCCTTTTTTGTAGCTATACAGTTCGTACAGTTTATCTCAATTACAACCCCAAATACTTGATTGCATTCCTCACAGTGTCCATCCGTAATGTCATGATTTTCACATACGTTCAGGGTTTTCTCTATTAGGGCTGAACACCGTGCACAGACATCCCGCGCAATGGCATGATTATTTATAACAGTCCAAATTTCTGCGGTTTCGATAACTTCTGCTGGCGAACGATCATATACACCAGCAGGGGGCAAACTTATATGGCCCACAATATCATCAGTCGAATCATCTGCCCAGGGCGCCGTTTCACTGGGAGATTTTCGAGTTCCACCACAATCAGTACAGTAAGCTATTACATGTTCTTGATGATAGCTTGCTTCCATCGTCCCACCACAAAGAAAACAGGGAACCGCAACTTCCGTTCGTTCAAATTGTGGCGTTTTCGTCATTGTTCCCGAGAGGATTGCCTCGACCACTCGTTTACCTGCCTGCAAAAGAGTATATCCATTTTCTTGAGCTTCAACGAAATGCCCTTCAAGTTTTCCCAAGTGATAACTAAAATTGGCTGTATCATCATAATCAGTTTTTTCAAATAATTCGGAGAATGAGAGGCTATCGTTTGACTCGCCAAGGAGTTTGAGAATTTCCAGACGCGTTTCATTGCCTAATACTTTAAACACCTTATCCGGTGGTATACCTTTGTGAGCAGTGGAACTGGTATCTGACATATATAAGCTAATGATAAGATGGTATGTAAAGCTATGTCATGCTTTCAAAAATAATATTCATTATTGTGAATTTACCCTCCAAATAATAAATATAAATTATCTTACTATAATCTAATACAGATTAAGCCTTTAATGGTGTAGATGGTATTTAGACCGTCCTGACTCAATCGGCGGATTGAGATAGACAGGTAAATATCATGTCAAATCCAGCTCAAGAAAATGAAGCATTAATTCGACGATTTCTGAGCGATGTTGTCGCTGGCGATGATACAGCAGCAATTGATGCCTTTACCACGAAAAATTTTGCCGATCACAATCTCGTGGTTAGGAAGCGTAACGGGTCGGGACAAATCCAGCCATTCGGATTAATGGCACTCCCAACAGCAAATATCGACATTACGATTGAAGATATTATAGCTACTGATGATCGGGTAGCTGTTCGAACGACCGTCACAGGTGTGCATACGGGGTCTCTCATCGATATCGGAATTACTGGTTCGGCCTTTGAAATCGCGTATGTATTATTTTGTAAGATTGAGCAGGGGCGTATAGCAGAGATGTGGTCACTACCCGATATACTTAGTTTAGTATACCAGCTTGATGGATTTGAAATAACCTACAGTGCTGGAGATACCCAACGGGGGGATGAAAAATGATAACTACACTGATTTGGAAACGCTCGTCATTCAAATTGTGGTATTATCAATCTATTCAAAGATTTTTGCAAAGATTACAGAAGCGAGTGATCGATCAAAACTTCATATATATCTTTGATGTGGAGGATCAATTTATTAAAAAAATTTACAAATTCATGTTACAGCGTAATCATATTATAAACAAGATAGATGAATCGTTCAGACAAAATAAAATCACATTGGATGTGGAAAAACAAATTCCTGAGGGTGGTAAATGATGTCGTCTATTCGATCAGTTGCGAAGGACTTTGGCTTACGTCGGATCCCATTTACAGTAATAATTCTGGCCGTCCTCGGGTTCTTTAGTTTTATGTCCTGGAAAGGCCAGCTGTTTATAATCGCAGGTTGGTTTGAAGGTGGGCTCGGCCTCTTTGGTGAACACATACCTCAGGTAGCTCACCGGATCCATATGTTTGCATTTGCAATGTTATTTTGGCCGTTTTTTGTCGGTCTTGTGGCACAACTTTGGTCTCCAAAAAAGCATCTATCGGGACAAATAATGGCACTTATTCCATTAGTAGCCCTTCTTTTGGTGCTCGGACTCACTGGGTTTACGAAAATGATACCGATAGTCGTTACCCTTGGAGTCCCAACACTCATTGCAACGCTGTTACATCCAGCAGGGCGAGACCTTGTATTGTCCATAACTAACACCGAAATCAATCAAGCGATGTTAGTTCTCGTTATTCTGGCAGCAATCCCACTCTTAGCGTTTACCTATACGCAGGTTGGACTACAAACGGGAGCCATTGAAATGGGTACCCATGGACATCATAGTGATGCTGCCAAATCTCCTGAAAAAATCCATCAGGAGCACATTGATTTCGGCCATTTTGCCTTAATGGCAGCGTTAGGAGTGACAATTGTTGGGACTGGGCTTCTTGCCAGTTTGCAACAACCTGGATGGCTTATTACCGCATGGCTCACCGGTATCACAGTAATTTATTATGGAGTGGCATCGATTGCGTTTCCAGAAGCAGCCTCTACTGTTAACGTGATCTGGAGTATCGGTGCGATTGTATGGGGTCTCGCGTTCATTGGGATAGCGACCATCACAAATAATCTCGACCGACCGATTGCGTACGGAGGAAAGACACCAACGAAAACGCCGGAAAAATGAGTCCTTCGGTTTTTCTGTTTTCTGTTTGGAAAAACAGTTAGGGCCTGCTATATTAGCTATCATCAACGTTGTAAATCGAGGATACACGCTTGTATGTTAGATAAATCGCAGCCCGAAATTGATACTTCTGCAGTCACGGACTATTTCCAACGAACACTCGATTGGCGGGGGAATATTTCTATTCAACCCCGTCAAACAGGAGTGAACGATATTTTTGATGTCACACATGAGGACTCAACATATATTCTACAACGGCCAACATCGCAGCGGATCGAGCCATTTTTCTTGCCACTTCAAACTGAATATACAATTCTCACCATGTTAGAAGACTCGTCAATCCCCACCCCATCAGTTATTACGTATTGTGACGATCCATCAATCATTGGTGAAGAATTTATTCTCAAAGAATATCTCCCAGGCGATGCAGTTCTTGCAGGAACGAAATTACCGGATCGATTCCAAACTCCTGTGGCTCGTTCCCAAATTTGTCAGGAATTAGTCAAGATCTTAGCTGATATTCATTCACTAACACCTGAGTGTGATACTCTTCGACAAACGACATCGCTCCGAGATACGCCTGCAAAGAGATTAGAGACATTTATCGATGCATATACAGACGCATGTTCACGCACCGGTCGAACCTTCCCTGGGGTTGACAAAGCAATCGAGTGGCTGAATCAAAATATTCCCGAATATAATGAAACTACCATCGTCCATGGTGATCTCAAGCCGGATAATACAATATTAGGTCCAGCCGCCTCTCCAACGATCACCGGCGTTATCGATTGGGAATTATGTTGGATCGGTGATCCATTCGCTGATCTTGGATTTTTACTCTCATTTTGGTTTGATCCGACCGATACACCGATTCAAATTAGTGATATCACTGATAAATATAGTGATCATGAGTATCTACACCAGGTAAAGGAAATCCGAGAAAATGGATTCTGGTCATTTACACAGCAACCGGGAGCATATTCACGCAATGAACTCATCCAATCATATATTAATATAACGGACCGAAGTCCAACCTCGGTTGAATTTTATCGGATCCTAGCAATATTACAAGTAACAGCAATTTGGGAGACATGGTATGCTAACCATCAGGAAACAGAATCAAATACTGACACGCCGTTTGAAGTCTTGGTCCCGGTCCAGAATAATCGTCTCGAAGCAATCCTAAGCCATGATTAGCACATCTGTTTCAAGCATTTGGTAAATAACTCAACAGCCCGATCGTTTCCAATATTAACCAGAAAATGAATAGTGTGTAGGTTCCAAGCAACAGCCAGGCTTCATATATAGATAGGGTTAGATCTGTACGAAGGACGGTAAATAGAACAAGCGTTGCTACTGTAAGAACCCCCATCATTGGTACGGCTGATGCAAAGTTTATACTCGCACTACCGGCGATCAGTACTCCCATTGGAATAGCGACGAGAAGATCGAAGGTATTGCTTCCAAGGACATTAGCCAAACTCGTGACACTCTCGCCAGCGCGGGCCGCTCGCCAACTCACGAGTGCGTCTGGGAGACTTGTTCCGGCGGCAATGATTGTTAACCCCCATAGAAAACTTGGTGTGTTAAATATGCGACCAAATCCAAGCGCTGCCCGAACCATTCCCTCAACTGCAATGAGGATAACAATGAGACTAACGATTAAAAGTGCCCATTCTTTGAGGACGTTAATTTCCGAAATGTCATCTGTTGATTCATATTCCATTACATCCTGATACTGGATAAATACGTATAATCCATACAAAATGATTGGGAGAAAAGCTAACTCCCGGGTTACCATGCCTCGAAGAGTAGTCGTTGAGACTGGATGATAAATTACTGCCAGCGCAAATGTAATTACCAACGCTGACACCGCTAACATATAGAATTGCGCTTCTTTATAGACGATTGTGCGATTTGATTCGAGGCTTTCCTCTGCATATAGGCCTGCAACGCCTGGGATAACAAGAATATTGAAAATCGCTGATCCAACGATCGCTCCAACTCCTAAATCGAATTCGCCATGTAAGAGTGTTGATAAAACGGTACTTGACAATTCTGGGAAACTGGATCCAACAGCTACAACGACCGCGCCTTGCACGACTGCTGGAAGGCCATAATATGTGGACAGTCGTTCACTTGTTCGTTCGAGATATTCACTTCCCTTCCACACAGCCGCTGTTGCAACGATTGCTAGTCCGGAAAACCAAAGGAGTTGCCCAACACTCATCATTGGTGATTCTGTTCAAGACGACATGAAGGTTGGGGAAAGAAAGTTACTTAGTCAGTAAATCATTTATTCTAATTACCCCCGCATGTCAACTGCCATTTATTTTGATTTAGATGGGACACTCATCGATTATGATCGCCCATTTGAAGACATATTTTATGCCACTGTGCCTGAGCCACATGGAGAATCAATGTTTGAGGATTGGCAAGAACACCTACTCAAAAATCTTACTGAAATGGTGCCACAACCTTACTTCACAGCCTTTGAATCCATTTGCTCACAATACGATCTTGACATTTCAATTTCACAATTAACAGAAGAATATATTAATACAGAAGTGAATGCAACACAGCCCGTTCCTCAAAGCCAGGAGATTTTAGAGCGATTGGCTAAACATCACGACATAGGGATCCTCACCAATGGCGATCACACTGTTCAACAACGAAAGATCACGGCTCATGGATTTGATGATATCGTCGATGAGGTAATTATATCAAACGAAATAGGCATCCGCAAACCGAATCCAGATATTTTCAAAGTTGCGAAACGTCGACTTGAAGCAGATAATCATCTCTATATTGGCGACACAGTTCGGGAAGATATTATACCTGCATTAAATAATGGATTTCATACAATTTATATTGGCAATACCGAAGAGGAGGTTCCAATCCAAGTGAAGGATTTACGCGCTATAGCCGATCTTTTAACAATTATTTTATCTGACAACGTACCATGAACTATCCCACCTACTTAGCCGCCAGCGGTAGCTTCTTTGAGAGTGGGGTTTTCAGCAAAGCTTCCTTCAATATCTGACTAGATTCAAGGTCAGAGAGGCTTATTCACTGCAGGGCGTCCACAGCCCGCCTACCACCCGCCACAGACTCGAATAATCACAGAAGTTGATACTCCATCACTTACGATCTAACCGTTGCAAGCCATGCCAAATTGCATCAACCATCCGTTCTTCACCAGTTCCCTCAGCCTCCTCCCAGCCTCGGGCTAATGCATCTTCAAGGACATCAAGTGGCTGATTTTCAAAATTATTCATGCCCTGAAATTCTTCAAGGGCTTCACGTTCTTCCTCCTCGAAGGTATCGGTTGGCTCGCCATCATAGAATCCAAGTTCTGATAACGTTTCAAGAACATCCGTAGCTGTGGACCCTGAAAGTGTTTGTTTATCAGTAGGTTCTTCCCGTTCAAGAAGGGTCACATCATAAAGTTTGAAGATACGCTCTAGTTCATCGATTGGGTTTTCGTGATCGTCAACTCGGACATCAATCCAGCGGTCGTTTTTCCCATCATATCCACCCTCCGGTTTGGCAATGTATAGGGCAGCGCTTTGTTCACCACGTTTATCGCCCCCCGCCTCGTTTCCGGCATGCAGCGCTGCAATCATTCGTTCCGGTAACTCACCATCATGAGTTTCAAACGTTTCTGCCATCGCTGTTAGTGTTTCCTCGTTTTCCAAGATATTTCCCTGTACAGTATAATTATCTCCTTGCCGGTCATCGGCGTAATCGAAGCATTCCTCACCCGTAAACGCTGCAATTGATCCATCCTGACCGACGATGCCGACTTGGCGTTGTGGAGCCTCAGGATCCTCATCCGTCAGATTTTCAATAACTTCGGATGCCGAATGGCCTTCTCTGAGAAGTTGGAGTCCATCGGAGCCATATGCCACATTTGCGAAACTTTGGGTGGCGATAGCTCCAGCATCTGCACTTGCGAATGGGACAACGGAACCGACACTAATGAATTTTGAATGGACTGCAATGCCGACTGCATCTTTACTCGGGTCCCGGGCCACAATTGAAAACGTAGCTGGATGCGTCATCATTTTAAGGGGTTAGGAGAGCCACACAATTTAGCTAACGATATTTATTATTCCTCCACCAGTTGTTTGTCTCTAAACGATCTCGGGATGAAAAGCGAATTCCTCGATGATCTACATACCAAGGCAGGTCACGCGTTTTGTGATCAAACCGGTGAGCGTTAGTCTGGTAGTTGTTCTTTGATGTACTTCATCTGTGATCGTAATTCTCGTTTCCGCTGTGCTGTCACGATCGTAGCGTTGAGGAACGAGCCAACAACTCCCTTATCTAATTCAAAATCCGTATGTGCAGTAACTTTCGTGCCATCTTCAGTGGGGATAGTGGAATAGTATGTTTCCATCTCCGAAAATATTCCATCGATCTGTTTGAAGGCCAACGTAGCGTCCTCGTTCTCAATTTGTTTCAATGCTAAAGAGATTTCTAATAATCCCACGTGATTTGTTATATTGATCTGTCTATTCTCAATTGTGACAGCATCAAATCCAGCTCCTTCCAGGAATGGCTTTATATCCGTAATAATTGAATCGATCGTTTCAATATCGGCCTCAAATGTTTCGGTAATTGTAACTGAATTCATGGGGATAATTACGTATTTGCCAGTTGTATCGTATCCGCGGTATTTAATGAAATCCAGAGAAATACAAATCCCAATGCTGTCAAACTACTTTGGATCAAAATACTCTGGGAAATCGACAAACTAAGTAAATGATGAACGATACCTCCCATAATGGCCCCCGTTGTTATAATTCCAAATCCAATAGCGAATGTTTTCATAGCGGGGGAGCCGGATCGTATATAAGCCTTCCGTGCAGTAAGGGTGATTACAGCACCGAGGATTAAAATTATGGCATTTGTTACGGCGATCAAGGTATTAATTGGTAGTGACATAATTTATCGGATTGCATATAGATAACTACGTAAATATTAGCTCAGGTCAAATAAAAACCTCCAACGCTATTTTCAAAATTCGAGAATAGCCAATCGAGCGGCGATTGCTTTTTAACTCCTACAGGCTACGTCCCCGTCCGCAAGGAGCAACGCAGTGAGCGGAGTGAACAAGTAGCGCAACAGGGTGAGGATACAGTCGTAAGTACCGTTTCAATATTGACTAGAAATATTTATCGTCTTATTGAGCTACCCACCGCTAAAGCGGTGGGATTCAGCATGGACTCCCGTTCTGGCCTCTGACGAGGCAGGAGAGTAGCCTCCGTTCACGTTC
>JBDGRB010000166.1:0-9394 GCA_042218485.1 Halobacteriaceae archaeon
ACCCTCAAGGAGCGAACGGCGGTAGCCGTGAGCGAGTAGGGTGGGGTAGTTCACTGGTATGATATATTGAGGCCTAGTTTTCCTCTGACATCCTCCCACGACTAAAGTCGTAGGCTTTCTCCTGTCCTCATTGTAACAGTGATTTTACAGCTTGTCTATCAATCGTTCCTGATTCTGTTCGTGGTAAATGAGCATTGAAAGCAATACAGCGTGGTTTTTTATACGCAGCGAGGTTCTCCTCACAGTATATTTCAACGTCTTCTTTGGTTATTTTGCTAGCTGTCATAGGTACTATAAGGGCTCCAACGATTTCACCCCACTCATCATCGGGGATCCCAATAACTGCTGCTTGATCAATGAGACGATGGGATTCTAACACCTCTTTAACTTCCCCAGGGTGGACTTTTTCTCCGCCGGTATTGATAATATCATCTTTCCGGTTAAGAATAAACAAGTTACCAGATTCATCTTGATATCCAATATCGCCGGTGCGGAGTCCATATTCACACCACATATCTTGCTGATCGCCAATATATCCAGGAGTGACTGTCGGACCCTGAACTACGATCTCACCATTTTGGGTAGCCTGAACGGGATTGCCATCACTGTCAACAATCGTAATATCGGCCATGAGCAAGGGTTTTCCAACTGTTTCTGGCGTATCAACCAATTGTGATGGTGTCGCAGTCGCTATCTGAGATGCGGTTTCAGTCATACCATACGTTGGATAGACAGAAATATCACGGTCGATACAGGTTTCAATTAATTCACGAGATGCGGGAGCACCGCCTAAGAGAATGAAGCGTAGTGATGATAAAATATCGGATTGATTGGATTCGATTAGTTTGTGCAACATTGTCGGGACAAGTGAAATCCCTGTAGTGTTTGTAGATTTGATATGTGTGAGTGTCTCATCAGGATCAAAGGAGTCTTGAAGGACTACCGGAATTCCATAGAGGATCGTCCGAAGTGGTATCACAATCCCACCCATATGATAAAACGATAAACAACATAACCATCGATCGCCGTTTCGATGCCCTAAGCGGAATGCCGAGGCCAATGTACTGATGAAAACATTTCCATATGTTAGCCGGACGGCCTTGGGAGAACCGGTCGTTCCTGATGTAAACATCACAAGTAACTCATCGTCCATTCCCCAATTATACGGTGTAACTGACTGGGACGAAAGCGACGAAATGGATTGATAAACTGAACTTTGGTCGTCGATTGTTAAGACGTTCCCGTTATATGAAAGGCCATCAACCTTTGATTCAGTTTCCGAATCACAGATAATGAGATCCGGTTGAATAGTGCCGATTTTAGTATTGAGCGCTGTCGATTGTTCATTTGGATTTAATGGGACCATAACGATACCCAATCGTTTCAATGCATATACCATTTCGACAATGGCTTTCCGATCAGTAGCTAATATACAGACACGATCTTGAGGATCAATATTGACCGAATTGAGGCGCTTGGCATATCGTGTGACGAAAGTATCCAATTCCGCAAAACTATATGAAGAGTCTCTGTCAGGAACGACGATTGCAGGTTGTGACGGCGTTATTTGTCGGCGATAGGCAAGCCAATCACGCATAATTACTTTTAAGCGAAGATATGCCATTACCGTTTTGTTGTGGTAAGGTCAATGTCCCTTGGTGAATTTCGGGAGTCCCAGCGATTATATCGGATGATAAAACAGTCCCTGTATTTATCCCACATGCGTCAGTTAGTCCAAGTGCTGCACCTATTTGAGCAGTTGCAATCCGGGCTATTCCTCCATCATATGTCGTCGATACAATAGGTGTTACTGAGTGATCTTTAGCTGCCTTGCCAAGTTGAAAAACATCACTAATGGTGCCGATGATCATCGGCTTCAGAATTATGAAATCCATGTCGATTTCATCGATGAGTGTATGCGGATTATTTTCAATGAGAGATTCGTCCAACGCAATGGGAATATCTGAATCGTGTAATGTCTGGTGCCCCTCAAGATTATCGCGGGCCAACGGTTGTTCGAGATACGCGACGTTAGTATGATCATAAAATCTTCCGATTTGTTCATGAGAGAAATCATCCCACCGTTCATTTAGGTCTACGCGAAATTCTACAGACTGGGGCAGTTTTGTTTGAATCTGATTAAGTAAATCAATGGCTGTATCAATTGATCTCGATCCGAGTTTAATCTTTAGGCAACTGAACCCTTCGTTTACAGATAATTGCGCTTGCTGGATCATAGAAGCACTTTCATCATTTGGAATAGTTGCATTGACAGCAAGCGTGTTTTGTGACATGGATGGGTTCAAAAACCGACGAAGCGACGTATTTTGCTGCTTGGAATAGACATCTGCCAAAGCTAATGATAAACCAAATTGTGTTGCTGGTGCCGATGGTAGTTTTGATATTTTATTAATTATAGTTTCGTCACAAGTTGATGGTATCGTTTCCAGCAGATCGGCACAGTGAGCATGTGTTTCTGTCCATTCCGGCAATAACGATATTTCACCATAGCCGGTAGTATCGCCATCAATAATTCTGATGACAAATCCATTAATGGTCGAATATTTCTGGTCTCCCAGCGAAAGCTGGCGGGTGAGTTCTAATGTATATGATGATACCTTAATATTCATACTATAAAACCAATTGTCAGAAATACCGAAAATGAAGTCAATAGCATGCCTGTTTGCTTTAGCATCTCGTCCATTTTTTCACCACTTCGATACTGAAACACGTTATAACTAAGTATTACCGCAAACGGGAGCGTTACTTCTGGCAAAAGGATTGCCCATGAATATCCATTTACGAATAACCATATTGGGACGGCATAGGCGATACCCAATAAACTTAGATATTGCAACCGGGAAAATCGATATCCGAGTCTCACGGCGAGTGTTTTTTTGCCCGCCTCTTTATCCGTCTCGATATCACGAATATTGTTCACAACAAGAATATTTGTTGTTATACATCCGATTGCAATACTTGATATTATCGACGCTGACGGAATGAATTGCCAATGTATTCCTAATGGAAACAATTGCGGAAGTGTGGTCACAGCTTGGACATAAACCGTCCCAATGACCGCTATGACCCCGAAAAATACGAACACAAACACATCACCGAGGCCAAGATATCCCAATGGGAGCGGGCCCCCAGTATATGCAATACCGGCGATTATACTCGCAATCCCAATTATTAAGATTGGCATTCCACCCACTAAGACGAGATAGATACCATCTAACATAGCCAGACCAAATGTCAATATCATCGCCCAGCGTACCTGCTTGGGTGGTATTAATCCCGATTGTGTTACTCGTGTAAACCCTTCCCGCTCCTCAGTATCGGCCCCTTTCATGGCATCATAATAATCATTAGCAAAGTTCGTTCCAATTTGAATCAAGATTGCTCCAAGAAATGCCGCAATGGCAGGTCCGATTGCAAAGTATCCCTTATCAATTGCGATTCCTGTCCCGACAAGGACTGGCGCAACTCCTGCTGGTAGTGTTTGTGGTCGGGCCGCTATTATCCACGCCTTAGGGTTTGAGGGGAGTGCGTTCATTAATAATGCCATGGAATGTCCGAAAAGTCTGGTTCTCTATTTTCCATAAATGCGTCCCGACCTTCCTTGGCTTCATCAGACATGTAGGCCAAGCGTGTCGCCTCACCCGCAAAGAGTTGTTGACCAATTAATCCATCTGATTCCATATTGAATGCATATTTCAACATTCGGATAGCTGTTGGGCTTTTTGCGTTAATTTCCGCCGCCCACTCAAGAGCCGTATCTTCTAATGATGCATGCGAGACAACTTTATTGACCATCCCCATATCAGCTGCTTCAGTGGCGTCGTATTCCTTTCCAATGAAAAATATTTCTCGCGCCTTTTTCTGGCCGACCTGTAAAGCAAGATAGGCGGATCCGAATCCACCATCAAAGGACGCTACATCGGGATCCGTTTGTTTGAATTTCGCATGTTCTTCACTTGCGATGGTCAAATCACAAACCACATGAAGGCTATGACCGCCGCCAACGGCCCACCCAGGAACAACACAAATCACGGGTTTGGGAATAAATCGGATCAATCGCTGGACTTCTAATATATGCAAACGGCCTGTTTGTTGTTGGTCATCGGAATATTCATAGCCAGAATCAGATCGAACACTTTGATCGCCACCAGCACAAAATGCCCACCCGCCATCCTTTGAGGATGGCCCATTACCAGTAAGGAGAATACACCCAACATCTGTTTGACGTTTTGCGTGATCAAGAGCTTCATATAACTCATCAACTGTTTGAGGTCTGAATGCATTTCGTACGTCCGGTCGATCAAAGGCAATACGTACCGTTCCTTGATTGACTGCGCGGTGATACGTTATATCAGTGAAGTCGTATTCTGGGATTTGCTCCCATTTTTCTCCATCCATTATTTCCGAGACCATACCGGAGATTATGTAGATTTACATAAAAGAATCCATGATTGACAGATTTCGCTATTAGGAATATGCTGAATAGACGGAGGTTATTCGGATAATGCTAGCTACTTAGGAGATAATGTTGAAATAACAGTTGATTGTAAACGCTCTCGGATCCGATGGCTTTCTTCGGCATCAACCGTAGTTTCTATCACATGAGATCCTTCTGCCGTGAGGGCTTTGTCGAGTTGTTCTGTAAGTTGAGTTAACGAAGAGACTCGAACGAATGACAGATCATATAGATCACCAGTTGCTTCAAAATCGAGCCCATGGGGCGTTTTGAAAAGTGAGGTAAACGGAGGATCATACTCTTCTATTGGTAATTTGTGGAAGATTCCCCCGCCGTCGTTATTTATCTCAATAATTGTTGTATCAACATCACATCTGTCTAGGGCAACTAATCCATTCATATCGTGATAGTAGGCAAGATCCCCAGTCAATAGTACGAGGTCGCTATTTGTGGCACTCCCAACACCTAATGCAGTGCTGGTGATGCCATCAATTCCACTTGCGCCACGGTTGCCCACTGTCGTAAGGGTCGTGTTATGTGGCAGACAGAATCGATCGACATCTCTAACGGGCATGCTATTTGAGACGAAAAGAACGGCATCTTTCGGCAATCGTTCGAGGGCAGTTTTCGCAATATTACCTTCGAAATATCGGTCTTCCTTCGCTAATAGATCTCGATACTGCTGCTCTAACGATAGTAATGCGTTCCACTCCGTACGAGCTGGTGAGTCAAGTATTGATGTCAACGTATCAACAAGCCATTCAGGATGGGCACCAACTAAATGTGTTGCGCTAAAGTTTGCTTCATTCCACTCTCCGCTTGGATTGATGATATATTGGGTTGTAGAAACCTGTGATAGATAATTGCGGAGAGTCTTTGATGTTGGTGATAGACCAAATCTGAGTACAATATCAGGCGAGGCTAACTCTGATGATATTGGTGGAACAAGATATGAATCATATCCACCTAGGATGGCGGCCGATGATTCCTTCTGGGAAAATCGAACATTGGAAAGGGGATCTGCTAAGATGGGAAATCCAATTTGATGACTGAGCGTCGTTATTTGATCTGTATATGAGCGAAATGGATCCTGTGGTCCACAAACGATGAATCCTCGATCTGCATCGATTATTTCATCTGCTATGGAGTGAACTCGTGCCTTCGAGATCGTTGACACAGTCTCTTCAACCCTGACGTATTCTTCCCTTCGTTGGGTGTTGTCCTCATGGCGTTTGATGTCGGTTTCTTGATCATGTCCATGAGGTTCGAAGGGTTTCGGAAAGGGAAAATTCAGATGGACTGGACCCGGCGGAGGATTGATTGCCTGACTGATGGCTTGGGCCACCGTTGTGCGAAATGATTTGAGTTTGTTGTCGGATAGACTTGGTTCGCTGAGCCCCTTGAACCATCGAACATGATCTCCATATAAATTTGTTTGATTTATCGTCTGATTCGCTCCTGAATCGTGTAATTCTGGCGGCCGATCAGCGGTACAGAATAACAGTGGAACGTTACCATTAGATGCCTCAATAACAGCGGGATACATATTCGCTCCCGCCGTGCCGGAGGTACATACTACAGGTGTTGGTAACCCCGTATATTTGCTTCGTCCCAGAGCAAAATATGCCGCAGAACGCTCGTCCAAATGCGAATAAACTTGAATATCAGCATGGTTACTAAAAGCCAGAGTTAACGGAGTGGACCGACTCCCAGGCGCAATACAGACCGAATGAATACCATGTTTTGCGACCTCTTCAACAAAGATATTAGCCCAAACAGTCGCAGGATTGGGTTCAGTCATGTCAAAGTGTTCAATATGGGTTTATATTTAAGTTGAATTTCATCCCATTCTTCTGTGGGATCGCTATCGTTTACAATCCCATTACCAGCAAACAGCCGAATGGTAGATGAATTTGTTAGCGCCGAACGGATCCCAACGGCAAATGTACCATCTCCATCTTGATTAAACCAACCAATTGGGGCTGCATACCAACCACGATCGAAGGTTTCGATTGTTCGAATCGTTTCGAGTGCTTTTTTCGGTGGTAATCCCCCTACAGCCGGCGTTGGATGTAAGGCTTTCACTAATGAGAGAATATGAGTATCGGACGAAATAGTAGCTGTAATTGGCGTATATAAATGTTGCATATCCTGTAATTTTCGTATTTGTTTCGGCGATGTAATTATATCCGACGAAAATTGTGTTAACTTATCCGTGATTGATTGGACGACGAGATCGTGTTCATGTTTTTCCTTTGTACTCGTGCGCAGTTCTTCTGCTAATGCATCATCTTCACTTTCATTGGATCCCCGTCCACGCGTTCCCGCTAATGCATCAGTTGTCGCTTCTGTATCCGAGACGGAAACGAGACGCTCAGGTGTTGCCCCAAAGAACACACCCGAATTTTCCTGTCGAATTGCAAAATGATAACAATCAGGGTACCGCTGGAGTAGTTTATCCATAGTCCAAGATAATGAAAAAGTGCCTGATAGGTCTGCGGAAATAGACTGGGCTAAAACTGTTTTCTGAAGCCCCTCTTTATCTATTCGAGATATTATGTCGGATACTTGATCAGTCCACACCGATTTGGATGGATTATGATGAATGTTCTCTACAGCAAACGATGACTGAGTATTTCGGGATTCAGATTGAATCGAATCGATAGCTGTCTCGACGGAGAGGGAGGAAGATCTTTCTCCAACGATGGTTACCCACGTTTGATTTTCCGTTTCCGTGATTTGTATTTTTGGTAAATGAAATGCTGCACCTGGAAATCCCTTCCATTGAGAATTGGTAGTAGGAGAATGATGAAACGCAAAACCACCGACAAATTTCGGACGAGCGACTGGTGGTACTGATCCTATGTGTATGCCTTCAAATATCTGCTGGGCTTGAGTTTTGACTCTCTCGAACCGTTGGGGGCCATCTGTTGTTATCGATGTGCGAGCCCCGATGCTGAGTATAGTCAAATCGTTCGGATCATTCCAGTAAAAAAGAGGTGTAAAGTGTGTATCTAAGAGAGACACTGGGTCAATGTCTATTTTCTGACTAGTACAATATAATTCCGGTTGGGATTCGTTTGTTTGTTTCATTGAAATAAGGTAAATAGTAACTAGATCGAATTGACAATGCTAACTATATCGATCTTCTGTCCACGGATTTGCTGTATTTGAATATCCTCGTTTTTCCCAATATCCTCGTTGGGGTTCGGTCAAAAATTCAACACCACAAACCCATTTCGCACCTTTATAGGCATATCTATGGGGAGTTACAACTCTCAGTGGTCCACCATGTTCTCGGGGAAGCGGATCCCCATCTAATTCCCATGTAAATAATACTTCTTCTCTCATGCATTGATCGAGTGGAAGATTCGTGGTATAATCATCGAGTGCATAAAACATCACATGTTCAGCTTCATCCTTAACTCCAGCCCGGTCTGCAATTGTTGGGAACGGAACGCCGGTAAATACACAATCGAATCGACTCCAGCCAGTCACACAATGAAAATCTTGTCGTTGTGTCTCTGTCGGTAAGTTTTTGAATTCTTCCCACGAGTACGTGACCTCATTGTCGACTGCACCTGTGACCGTAAATTCCCACGAATCGGGATCCCAATCAGGGGTCCCACTTTTAGAGAGTACAGGAAATTTTGTAGTTTGTCGCTGACCTGGAGGAAGTCGCTCGCCATCAAATTCCTCATGAATATCAGTAACGTCCTTAATAGTCATCTCATTGGATATTGGGTTTGGATTCAAGTATGTCTAACGATGGACAGTTCGGATCCAAAAAATTCCACAAAATTTCTAAACGATTAATGGGTTTTGACAATACAGAAAATATAATGATGGACGCCAGTGCCGTCAGACTTATATACGCACCTCTCAAAGCCCCCGATATTGAATGCCTAAAGTAGAGATCACAATTCCAGATCATATCGAAATGCAAATCGCACAACTCGTCGAACAAGGAGAGTTTGTAAGTAGGGAAGAGGCCGTTGAAGAGTTGCTCTCCTCTGGAATGAAAGCATATAAAACAAGCGGGGGAATTGAAGAAGAGAGCATGGAAGAGGAAGGTATGATGGGCCACGAAGACGAATACGTTTTTTAGCTGACAAGAAGTTTCGGTTTGGTTATTTATTGATACTTTGGATCCTCGTTTTTGTTAGTTTGACTATTATTTCCCGTCTTTGAGAAATAATCCGAAAGCACAGACACAGTAACGGCCGAAATTAGAGAGCTGTGAATTAATAGTAGGTGGTATGCTAACGGTTATCAAATAACGCTTAAAGTCAAAACAACCTTAAGGTGAAATATGCATAAAGATGAATTACTCGAACTTCACGAACATCTTTTGACGATCAAACAACATTTTGAAGAAAATAACGATGTCGATCCCGAGATCTTTCGACCATATGACCAGTTAGATGTCGATCCATCGCATGTTCATAAATCAAAAAGCGAACATAAACACGCTGTTTTTGTGCTGGGTAATGCATTAGCAAAGGCGATGAGTGAAGACGAATTCTCCGATGCTGGTCGGATAAGTAAACGAATGGAAGAACTTGCGAATGATGCGAGTCAGAAACTCTAACCAGCTTGATAATCAGTGAACTACTCCTTTCTACAGGCGGAAAAGGCCGAGTGACTCGGGACTTGACCCCGAGGCAGTTCGCTCGCTTACCGCCATTGTTGATCACTCATTGAGGGCAGTAGATGAGCCGATTAAAGTTTATAGCCCTATAAGTTTTATAGTTCGATTGAATTTCCTGTTATATGGACAGGAGTAGAGCTGAGCGGATTAAATCATGGCCTTCGAGTACGTATTCAGGGGGTGATGACCTGTATACACTGGCTGATCAGGAGTTTTCAGGAGCCATACATGCGAACAGTCAGTGGGCATTTTTCTTAAATGGCCAA
>JBDGRB010000205.1:0-9295 GCA_042218485.1 Halobacteriaceae archaeon
TCGGTATCGGTTGTTTCGGGTTCGGTGGTAAATTCTTCTATATTCATAGTTTACAAAGTGGTTAGATTCGGCCTATTCAAATAGGTGTGGGAAATGTGTGATAAATATCTATCGAGCGTTCGGATCAGAAACGTAGCCTACCAGCAGATGAATCTTCCGGTGAATGGATATATCGATAAAATCCTGCCAGTACTGTGAACTATCCATGCCTGTTCGCTCATCGCCAACGCTGTTCGCTCCTTCCGAACGGGGGCAAGCTTGTAATGGATTAAAATGGCTCTTGTACAGGCGGTCTGTCACTTGTCGAGAAGGAATGTCATCAATCCCAAAGGGCCTAAAAATCCGTCGTTCGGTAGATAATCACAACTACAACAACCGCTAGTATTACCGGCCCCCAGACACCAATCACAGCAAAATAGAGACCCATACTTCCGAATCCAAGAACGGCAACAATGGGAACAAGATCAGTTCGGTGCTTTCGCCATGGCCCAGGGAGTCCCAATAGACCCGTGCCAAGGAGTATCAATCCGACAATGAAAAATGTCAAAAAATCAGTCATAAATCCATACGCTGCCCACACGGCACCCGGAATAATGAGAGTTCCGCCCTGTAGTGCTTGGTAAAGTGGTTTCGCAATATCGGATGTGATAATACCTTCACGATCTGCTTTGGTAACAATAACTTGGAGGCCAAAACCAACAAATAAGGCTGCTCCGAGTATGAGAAGAAACGGATAGATTCGAAAGAATAGAAGATCAATGCCGATGAATCCAAGTCCGATGAGCTGAACAAGATACCAAAAGGTCGGAAACTCGCCGAAATTGTGGATCCGTTCGGTCAAATCCATTAGCCTAATTAAGTAACTTTATTTACAAATATATTTCCTCGTCACACGTCACCACATCGCCGGGGAGAGTGCTATTAATTTATGATTATAGAATTTCAATTGAAGATATGGAGAAGGATTTGTCTCAATTACGGGAATATCTTTCCGAGGTTGACTGTGATGGATATATGATTGATGCAGGATCCGATAATTCTGATCAGCTATATATTTCGGGGTTTAGTGCGCCGGATCCATTTATTTCGTTATTTACACCTGATCACCTAGCATTGCTCGTTTCAAGTTTGGAGTATTCTCGAGCCCAAAACGAAAGTCCCGCTGATGCTGTGAAACGATGGGGTGATTACGATTACCAAGAGAAACGAAACGAGACAGACAGAGAGACTGCTCGGAAGGCAGTTTTGGCAGAATTCCTCGATGAATTTTCCGTCTCGTCTATTAGTGTTCCACCACGGTTTCCGTTACGGACGGCCGATGGTCTTCGCGAGCGAGACATTTCAGTGACGATCGATGCTAACGATACTGTTGGTGATATCCGCGCCACGAAAACTGAAACGGAGATTGATCATATTCGGGAGACACAACGTGCAAACGAAAGGGCGATGCAACGTGCTGAAGAACTCATTCGTGAAGCGAGTGTCGCTTCGGATGGTACCTTACAGTATAAGGGTGAACCATTAACCAGTGAACGAGTTAAACAAGAAATTGAAGTAACCTTATTACGTAATAGCTGTGCACTTGATGAAACGCTTGTGGCCTGCGGGCCGGAGACAGCGGAACCCCATAATCGAGGTAGTGGGCCGCTCCACGCTCATGAACCAATTGTGATTGATATTTTCCCTCAAAACAAAGAAACGGACTATCATGGTGATATGACACGTACCTTCGTTAAGGGGGAACCCTCTTCGGAAATCCGTGAATTTTACGAGACAACTAAATCAGCTATGGATGCGGCATTTACTACGCTAAACACTGCAGATGACATTACTGGGGCAGATGTACACGACGCTGTCTGTAATGTGTATGAGGAGGCAGGTTTCCAAACGTTGCGCCAAAATGAGAATGCAGAAACGGGTTTCATTCACTCCACAGGGCATGGGGTTGGATTAGATGTGCATGAATCTCCCAGCATCTCGCCTCAGGGGAATACTCTCGAACCAGGAAATGTTATAACTATTGAACCTGGGCTATATGATCCCGATATTGGTGGGGTCCGTATTGAGGACCTTCTCGTGGTACGGGAAGATGGATTTGACAATCTCAATTCATATCATAAGGATCTGATCATTAATTCATAGAAGGAGTGAGACAGAAACTCATGGATCCAGTGGTAGGGGTGTCGGCAAAAACCTCTTAGTGAGTGGCCCGATTTTCCCTCCGGTAAGTGAGGTCTCGAAACTCGTTTGGAGTTCGATTCATAATCATCACATATGGAAACGCTCATTGTTGGTGCTGGAACGATGGGGAAATGGTTTGGATCCTGTATCAATACAGATATCGCCTTTCTCGATACTGACCAACAGAAAGCAAAGAATGTAGCTACCACGGTGATGAATACCACCACCCATCGTGTTCGGGCTGTGAAACCAGATACCGAGGAAAGTTTCGGCTTGGTATGTTTTGCAGTTCCAATGTCTGAGATCGAAACTGCTATTGAACGGCACGCCACAAAGGCACAGCAGGCAGTCATTGATCTCACTGGTAAAATGGAAGACCCGGTATCGCTCATGGCAAATATTGCACCTGCTCGAGAGCGAGCTAGCCTACACCCACTTTTCCATCCGGATAACGCCCCAGGCCAGATTGCGATTGCGATTCAAACGCAAGGACCGGTTATAGATCGTATCCAGGATACATTCAGGGATCAGGGATATACGTTCACTGAGATATCTCCTGAGGAGCATGATACTGCCATGAAAACGATCCAAGGCCGGACACACGCCGCAATTTTGGCGTTTGCGATGACAGCCGATTCCGTCCCAGATGGTCTCGAAACACCAGTGTATCGCCGTCTGCGCTCACTTATGATAGATATTCTTGATAACAACCCTGAGATTTATGCTGAGATTCAGGCAGAGTTTGATGGGGCGGATGACATAGCACAAGCTGCCGCCGAGATTGGGACAGCAGATTATCAACAATTCCTCGATATGTATACGAATGTCTCACGAGATACGTAACTCAATACGCGACACGGCCCGGTATCTCAAACATGTTAGACCGATCGATCCTGATGAATTACAAACCTACGTGCAGGGCCATCCACACCCTGGCGTGATACGTGAGCATCTTCGAGATATGGCATTTGATCTTGATTTGATCGAAACAGACGATGGTTCTTTCGTTCCGATTGAGAATACAACTATTGAAACTTCGGAATTATCTGAAGTTTCGCTTCCAGAAACGTATACGAAAATCATTGAGGAATTACTCATTGAAGAATTCGGATCCCAATGGGATAGTGGCGAGACCCGCGACGATATACGAACAGTTATATCGCGGCTCAAAGATCGATATTATCAACAACATCCTGTCGAATATGATTACGAGGTGGCGCTTGGATACACAATTTATCATTTTCCCGTTTATTATGCAGCCGGTCAGTATCTCATGGAGCAACTCGTCCATGAAGAATTAATTGATACCAAAATTCGGCTCTTGGATATCGGTGCAGGGGTTGGCGCACCAGCGTTAGGATTTCATGATTATCTACCAGATAATATTCTAGTAGAGTATCATGCGATCGAACCAAGTTCAGCAAATACTATTCTGGAACGATTTCTCGAAACAACAAACCGCAATTTTCACTGGGAGATCCATGAAACGACCGCCGAAGAATTTGCCATCGATCAAACATATTCTGTTGTTTTGTTTGGCAATGTATTGATCGAATTATCGAATCCAACCAATACAGTTGAACGGTATGCTGAAATGCTAACTGAGGATGGCACAATGGTTCTAATGTCACCTGCTGATAAACAAACGAGTATGCATTTACGCGATGTTGAACGAGAAATAGCTGACAACCGGAATGTGTTAAATATCCATTCACCGATGGTTCGGTTGTGGTCCGATGAATATCCAACCGATCGTGGATGGTCATTTGTTCGGCAACCGGAAATCGATACGCCATCTTTCCAACAACGAATAGCTGATAATTCGACATTCATTCATACTTCCGTTCAATACTCATATTCTTTCCTTCGGAATGATGGCCGACGAAAATACGATATCACTCTCTCCACAAAACATTATGCAAAAATGGCAGAAATGGATCAACATGTAACAAACCGTGTTGATATTGTGGGTTGCAAACTTAGTCCTGACCTAAGTGAGAACAATAATCCTCTCTATAAAATCAGCGATGGTAGTGAACACCGAGATCATTATGCGGTCTTAGTACAGGAAACTTCGTTGAATGAACCGCTTCGAGTGGCAAATTATGGGTCGTTGCTTGAATTTAATAATACTCTAGTATTATGGAATGACGATGAACAAGCCTATAATCTCGTCGTCGACGAAGACACGATTGTCGAACTAATATGAACACTTTACTAATCCACCGATAGCGTTCGACCAATTTGATTTAACAATTAATCAGTGGTTTCGAGTTCTGATCGACGGCGCGCAGTTCGTTCGATAAACTCTTGTGGGAGTGATTCAACTTCGCCAACCTGTACGCCCCAGAGATTGGCATAGAGGCCATCGTGTTCTAGTAGTTCTTCATGTGTTCCACGCTCGACCACCTCTCCTTCTTCCATAACGATAATTTTATCGGCGTTTCTGACAGTTGAAAGTCGGTGTGCGATGGCAAATGATGTTCGATCTGCAATCAACTCATTCAAGCTATTCTGGATGAGTACTTCCGTTTCATTATCGACATGGCTCGTCGCTTCATCCAAGATAAGTATTTCTGGATCTTTCAAAATCGCCCGTGCAATACTTACCCGTTGGCGCTGTCCACCGGAGAGTTTAACTCCGCGTTCACCAACCATTGTATCATATCCGTCTGGTAATTCTTGAATAAACTGATGTGCCCCAGAGCGTTTAGCCGCATCAATAATCGTTTCCTCATCAATATCAGGATCACCATACGCTATATTTTCGCGGACTGTTCCATAGAAAAGGAATGGCTCCTGACTCACAAGACTAATTTTTTCTCGAAGATTATCGAGTTTCACATCTTGAATATCGACACCATCGATACGAATGGATCCTGAATCGATATCATAGAGTCGTAACAAGAGTTTCATGACCGTTGTTTTCCCTGCTCCAGTTGGGCCGACAAGACCAACCATATCACCTGCCTCGGCCTCGAAACTCACGTTTTTGATTGTTTTTTCATCACTGCCCTCATAGGCAAAGGAAACATCGTCATAGACGACATTGCCCTCAATTTCGTCGAGTTCTATCCCATTGGGATTGTCATCAATTTTCGAGGGTTCATTCATGAGGCCGATAATCCGTTCACTTGCTGCTTCTGCATACTGATAATTATTGATAATACGGCCTAATTGCCGCATTGGCCACATAAACCGTCGACTATAGAGGAGAAACGTGACCAGTGTCCCAGCTGTAAGGGGGACGGTTAACGGCGATCGTTCGGGAAATGTCACCCATATTCCACCAACTAAAAACGTCAATACGAATCCAAGCCCTGTCGTAAGTTGTAATGAGGGAAAGAATTTGATTCGCGTTGAAATCGCATCCCAATTTGCGTCGAGATAATCTTGGGATGCGTCTTCAACCCGCTCATTTTCGAATTCCTCTTTATTATATGCCTTGATTACCTCGATCCCCCCGAGATTGTTTTCCAGACGAGAATTTAATTTTCCCACGCTCGACCGAACATCTTGATATTTTGGATGGATGATTTCGACAAATTTGTAACTGGCATATCCAAGGATTGGCACAATAACTAACGTAACCATAGCTAACTGCCAATTGAGCCATAACATTATGAGAGCAATGCCACCAACACGAACTACGATACGAATAAGTGAGTTAAGACTATTTGTCAAAAATTGCTCCAATCGATTCACATCATTGTTCAGGACACTCATTACCTCCCCGGTTTGTTTGTTATCAAAAAACTCTAATTCCAAATCCTGCATGGCTTCATAAGTATCCGTTCGCACTGCATGTTGGAGGTGTTGGGCGAAGTGATTCCACGCCCAATTATTTATATAATTTAGACCGGCACCGAAGGCGAATGCTCCCAAAATAATACCCGTTGCGAGTAAAAATTGCTCCCACTCACTTGCTGGAATAAGTGATTGTGGTACTAAGGGGAGTCTAAAGGGACGTGACCCGACGAAAAACGCGTCAATGGCAACCCCTAAGACAAATGCAGGGAGCAAATTCAACGCTCGGGAAACAATACTGGCTATCCCACCTATGATGAATTCAAACCGATAGCCATGCCCATATTTTTTAAATATTTGCCATATGGCTCCTTGCTCGTCAGCGCGAACCTCCTTGAAAGTATCGTCATCATCTTCCACTGTAGCCATGATTATTGGTTACAGATTCAACCTTTAAAGTCTCCGGTCCGAGGCAAATTCATCGCTTATTCGAGGAACAAAGTACTTTAACGCACACACCTTGACAGGTTTGGTATGAGCGATGATTTAACTATTATGTTGACAAATGATGATGGTATTGATAGTCCTGGTATTCGGGCCTTATATGATGGGCTTGTGGATCTTGGTGAGGTATTTGTCGTGGCCCCTTCCTCGGATCAAAGTGCTGTTGGCCGATCGATGTCGAATGAAGTTACTGTTCAAACCCATGAACTTGGTTATAGTATCGCGGGTACACCAAGTGACTGTGTCGTCGCCGGACTTGAAGCACTTGGCCCGTATCCGGATATAGTAATCTCAGGGTGTAATAAAGGTGCAAATATTGGTATGTATGTCTTGGGCCGGTCAGGAACGGTTAGTGCAGCCGTTGAAGCCGCTTATTTTGGTATTCCTGCCATTTCGACTTCCTTGTATGTTCCAGAATCTGATATCCGATTTGAAGAACGAGCAACCGACCCAGATCAATATTCCGAGGCTGTAAGGGCTACCAAATATCTTGTCGAGCACACTATGGATGCTGGTGTTTTCGAGCAAGCGGATTATCTTAATGTCAATGCACCGATGCCACAGGATTCGAGCGGTGAAATGGTTATTACATCACCTTCACACGCATATGATATGGATGCAACGTCTGATGGCGATACGATCACTCTCCACGATCGAATGTGGGAACGAATGGCGACCGGTGATATTCCGGATCCGCCAGGAACCGATCGGTATGCAATTGTGAATGGGGATATTAGTGTCTCACCATTGACTGCACCTCACTCTACCCAACATCACGAAGCTCTTGATGGGTTGGCTGAAACGTTCTAATTTACTCTTTTTTATCGTTTTTCTCGCTGTTCGAGTTTGTTCAGTTCGATTAACAGGCGGAATATCGCCTTCACAAGATTTGAATCGACATCGAACTGTTCTGCATATCGCCCAGCCCGATTCATGACGAGTTGTTCCTGTTCTTCATCGATTGTTTCCAGTCCTTTTTCTGCTTTAACTTTCGCTAATGAGTCGGCGATATATGTGCGTCTGGCAATGAGATTAACTATTTCACGGTCAATTTCTTCTATCTCTTCGCGCAACTCCTCGAGGCTCATCTCGATGTTGCCCCAATCTCTTGGGTTCTCGTTATCCATGTATCACCTTGTCTTTGGGACCAATCCTTTTTGATTGTTTGGAGAGTATCCTGTTTGCCGATAGCCATATAGCTTGGACCAGTGCCAGAGAGAGATACCCCGTGTGCCTCTGGGAGGGCCTCAAACAGCGGGTCTGTATCAAATTCTAAGGCGTTGCAATATCCAAACCCATTGATCGTCATTGCCGTCCCGTAAATTCCCTGTTTGGCTATATCGATCGCATGTTCGATTATCGGCTGCAATTTCTGACAACGGCCAAGATCTGCATCTTGACTATATACACGCGATGGTGGTGACCAAATTAACACGGACCAGTCGGGCTCATCTCGGTACAGTAACGTATCGGTTTGATTATTTGTTATCGTTAATCCGCCAAGCATACTCGCGCTTGCATCATCAAATGCGCCGGTAACTGTAACCTCAACATCACGGGCCGCTTCGACACCCATTTTTGCTGCCTGTTCCTTGTTTATGTTCTCTTTGCCAAGTGCCGCAAACGTCGCTAAAATTGTAGCATTTGCCGCAGCACTTGATGTTTTCAAGCCTGATGCGATCGGGACATCTGACTTCGTCTCAACAATTGCCCCTTTTTCTTCGATACCTTGTTCAACCAATACAGTTTCGACGCATCGTTCAATTAATGTTGTATCTACATCGGGGTGGTCTTGAATATGACCAGTAATCTTATCATTGTCGGTTAATTCCACTTTTGCCTCGATATATTCATCAATAGCAAACGCAGAACCCGTTCCGGTTGCTAAGGCATTAATAATTGTTCCTGCGGCGGGAGCCTTCGCTGAACCTTTCATATCGAGATGTTATGAGCGAAATATTTGTTTTCATCGGTCGAATACAGGGGGCTTTTCTTTTCGCCTCTCATATCTGTACGTAATGAGTACTCGGAGTAACGTCTCACCCGATACAATTGGTATTGAATTACATGATCGTGGGATCTCAGTCACGTACACGGATGGACGTGAGACGTTCTACCAAGGAGTTCCGGAAAAAGTGACAGGTACTCTTCGATGTCAGCCAGGCAAAGATGTCCATGTGCTTGTTACTGATGCAACCGAGACGGAAGGTGTTATGATGTATATTAATGATTTAAAAACCCATGACGAAATTCTTGAATCAACCGGTGTTGGTCGATTACTACTTGACAAAGGGGAAGAACAAGAGATATTCCCTGGGGTAACTGTTCGTCGTGATGGATATGCTATTGAGGTTGAAGCGGATCATACTATCGTCGATGGGCGGGTCTTTGTCTTTGAAGAAGATGAACTCGGTGAACGGTCGTTTGAGCTATTTAATGATTGATTATTGTGAACGTGTCCTCGGAAGTTCTTCTATAGATAAATATTCATATTGAAATTTTATTGCAGATAGGAAGGTTCTTCTGCGTCACAATTTGCTTCATGTTGCTCAGCATCCTCCCGATCATCAAACATAAGTCCACATTCTTCACACCGATACCACGTCATCTCGTCACGTTCGGTCTGTTCTACCATATATGTATATGGAACATCCGGCGGTAAATTCGTTGCTATTGGTATCGAAAGACCACTTAGTATCTTGAATGTTTGTCTATCGTGGAATGACACGGTGCTAGCGGAAGCCCACCCCTTCACAGTAGTTGCCGATTCAAATTACAGAGTGTTCGCTCAGGGACGAGACGAGCAGAGAAATACGGCTTGACCGGGTGTTCGAGCAGTGATTTGAGTTAACGGTGGGAGGAC
>JBDGRB010000287.1:0-9245 GCA_042218485.1 Halobacteriaceae archaeon
GAAAATTCGTTAATTCGATCAAGTATTTCGAAGTTTTCTTCGGCAGTTTTACCGAATCCGAGGCCTGGATCGACGATTATTTTTGATGGATCAACCCCCGCCTTTTTCGCTGATAAAACCGTTTCGTTTAACTCCTCGATGATATCTTCAACCACATCATCATACACAATTGTTTCTGTCGGATCAACAGGAATATTGATGCTATGCATAATAATTAATGGGACATCATACTCAGCTGCAACAAATCGCATCTCGGGATCGGATAGCCCAGAGACATCATTAATGATATTTGCTCCAGCTTCGAGTGCTGCTTGAGCAACATCTGCCCTTCGGGTATCCACTGAAAGAAAGACATTCAAATCGGTAAGTTCCTTGATTACGGGAATTATACGATTTCGTTCGACATCGCTTGGAACAGGATCTGCACCAGGTCTGGTACTTTCACCACCGATATCAATGATATCAGCTCCTGCGTTAGCAAGAGATTTCGCCCGTTCAATTGCGTTTTCAGTGTCGTTATATTTGCCACCATCATGAAAACTATCTGGCGTAACGTTGAGAACGCCCATTAATGCAATATCTTCTTGCCAAGGAAAATTTGCTGGCTCCGGTGAAGTTTGAATACCTAACTGCGTGCGAATCTCTTTCCCGATAACGGGTAATCCATAGGGTTGTCCTTGAAGTTTCTCACATAAGCGTTTGAACTGTGCCAAAGTACCCATCAACACGATATCGTGATATTCGCGAGGGTCACGAACACCAGAAATAGCACATTCCCCGCCTAATGATAACATTTCCTCTTTCAAAAACTGTGATTGACGAGGTCGCACCCGTGTTTTAATCACTCGATGAACCCCCTTCCCGCGCATGCGCCATATTCCATCTTCTGTAACATCTGCCCCTTTGAGTGCCTTCCGTGCATCGGAAAGTGAATCTACTTGTTTGGGAACTTCTGTTCGGGTCCAGTGTCGGCGTGCTTCGCCGACTGTAGACAAAGAACCCGTAATCAATACACAATCAGATTTATCGGACTCTTCAAACGCCATCGCTACAGCACGTTCGACGTTACTTATCGTTGATGTGATGGAATCATAAGATTCGAAAGCGATTTGCATTACATCCCTATCCGCCGACCGTTCTACATCAGGTTCACACAAAATCACATGATCTGCAATTGAGAGAATGTTGGCCATCCGATCTATGTCCTTATCGTGCATCGCGCCAAATACTAAGATCAAATCATTAAATTCGAATTCGTCGAGTGTTTGTACTAATTTATCACAGGCATCAGGATTATGTGCACCATCGAGGACTGTAAGTGGATTTGTTTTCATAACCTCAAATCTACCAGGCCACGTTGCGTTTCGTAATCCTTGAGCGATGGTATCGGATGAAAGATCACCAATTTGGCGAGCTATCGCCGCAGCTATTCCAGCATTCCGTGCCTGATGTTCACCAAGTAAAGGAATAGATGTAGAAACCGACCACGATTGGCCATCGAGTTCAATTGCTGCTTCTGTATGATTCGTTCGTCCTTTATACAACACAGTAATATCATCCTGTTTCGATTCCCCAACTGTAAGTATATCACCTGCCTGTTCTCTGACAGTTTCTCGAGCAGAACCCGTCGTTGCAGTGACTAACGGCTGGTTATCTGGAGCGACATGTGCCTTATCTCGTGCGATTTCTTCAATCGTCTCTCCGATAATAGAGGTATGTTCCAAGGCCACGCTTGTCACACAACTCGCAACTGGATCGATGACGCTTGTTGCATCATATTTACCTCCGATTCCAACCTCAAGGATGGCAATGTCAATATTTTCGGATCCAAAATGGTAGAGAGCAAGTGCCGTTATCGTTTCGAAAAACGTCGGAGCATCATTATTTGCAGCCCGAGAGTTAATACTTGTCTTGAGTTGTTCGACGAAATCCGTTATCGTTGACTCTGGGATTTTTCTTCCATTAATACGGATCCGTTCACGAACATCATCCAAATGAGGTGATGTATATAATCCAGTGTCCAAGCCATGTGCTCGACAGATTTGTTCGAGCATCCGTGATGTACTACCCTTTCCATTTGACCCAGCTATCTGGACATATGTGAGATTCTTATGGGGGTTCCCTAATTTCTCCAGTAAGTCAGCAGTTGATTGCGTTCCTGGTTGAGGCCGAAAGCGCCGTAATTTGAAGATATAGTTTATTGCCTCTTGATATTCCATATTTGACCAAGCGGTGAGAGCCACTTTAGCAGTTATGAAAATAGATTCAAATTATTAGCTGTGTATCGCACCGATACGTTTTTAGCGCCGCCCTTTCCACAGAGACGTATATGGTAGATGAGCAGGCGTTGTATACAATTTCACCGTTAGATGGTAGATATGCAACCATGGTAGAGCCATTAACGGAATATGTTAGTGAAGCAGCCTTAATGCGGGCCCGAACACGGGTTGAAGCAGAGTATTTGATTGCCTTATCTGACCATGATGATATTCCAATATCGATCACGGAACAAACCCGAATTCAACTTCGAAAAATCTACCAGGAGTTTGATACTGATGATGCAAAAAGAATTAAAAAAATAGAAACTGAAGGAACCGAAACCTATCCAGCCACCAATCATGACGTAAAGGCGATTGAATATTTTCTTCGCTCACAGCTCCCAAATCACCTCAACCCCTGGATCCATTTTGGCCTCACAAGTGAAGATGTCACCAATATCGCATATCGGATACTCATACGAGATGCCCTTACTGATATTTTGATCCCCTCCATCACCCAAATAACGGATCAATTAATCGACTTCGCTCATGTATATGCGGACACACCGATGGTTGCGAAAACACACGGCCAACCTGCCTCGCCGACAACCTTCGGTAAGGAAATGGCGGTATTTGCGAGTCGTCTCATAAAAAACCTCCAGGATCTGCAACAAGCAGTCGAGGGTATGGAAGCAAAGTTTAGTGGTGCAACCGGCACGTACGCAGCGCATACAATTGCTATTCAAGGCGTCAACTGGCGAGCATTTGCAGCAGATTTCGTCACACGTTTTGATATGAGCCTTGTTGAACCGACAACCCAGATCAATCCAGGTGACGATATTAACCGCATTTTTAATGCATTACAATACATTCACGCAGTGCTTCTCGATCTTGACCGTGATATGTGGGAATATATACAAAATAACTACTTACACCAGACATCGAAACCAAGTGAGACCGGCAGTTCAACAATGCCCCATAAGATCAATCCTATAGATTTCGAAAACAGTGAAGGGAACCTAGCGAAGGCAAACACAGATCTTGACTTTATTGGCGATTATATAACAACCTCTCGATTACAACGGGACCTTTCTGATTCCACAGTGAAGCGAAATATGGGTGCGGCGCTTGGTCATTCCCTGATAGGGTATGAAAAACTCTCTGCGGGCTTATCAAAGATAGAACCAAATGAAGAAAAAATGCTCAACGACCTACACGAGACGCCTGAAGTTATTACAGAGGCAATACAAACAATTCTCCGACGGGAAGGAGAAACAAATGCCTACGAGATAATTAAAGACCAAACTCGAGGGGAATCAATCACCCTGGAAGAGTTACATTCCATCATCGATACGATGGATATTCAGGAAGATACCAAAGAGGAATTACGTGCGTTAACGCCAGCCAAATATACCGGTCTCGCCGCAGAATTAGCAGAGAGTATAGAACGACAAAACAATACATAAAATTCAATTACTATTGTCGCAATTCAGGAATATCGTTTCTATGTATTTTTCTTTCTGGCCCTAAAAAGACTCGGTGATGTTAGTCTTGGGCGATTGTCATGCGAACAATACGCAAAATCGCCAATACTTATTTGCTGCATATCGGGCAGCAAATGATGATATAGCATTACAAGTGGGTGATTTGTATTATTATAATCTCCCTATTCCCACGTATTTTATTGCAGGGAATAATGAGGATTTTGATGTGATTGAGGCATTACGTCATGGGCGTATTAAAAGCGAGAATGTGGAAAATGCAATTCTCCTCCATAGCACGGCAGAAGAGATCCAAGGGCTCCGTATTGGAGGAGTTTCTGGCAACTATGCACCGACTCGATTTGATTATTCACGAGATGAATTAAGTAATGATCGTCGACGCCACTTCGTCCACGAAGATGTTGAAGCAGCTAAAAACTTACACGATATTGATATTTTTCTTGCGCATGAAGCACCACATGGGCTCCCAGTGTCCGAAGAATATGATGTGGGATGTAAGTATATAGATCAGATATTAGAGACGATCAAGCCACGCCTTTGTCTCGTTGGGCATCACCATGAGCATGCTGAAACAACGTTTGGCGAAACGAAAGTAATTTCACTTGAACCAGTCTGGCAATCATATTATCACCTTGACAGTGAGACGCTTGAGTTATCAAAATACCAAACCCCACAAGTGTGACAGCTCCTCATTTCATATATCAAATTTTCTCTTCAAAACTATGTACATAAATTGAGTGCCCGCGTCGGAACAGTAAAGAAACCGGTCCTATTTTTCAAAAAGTGTATATCAGTAACCCGTTGGAACTGATTGCACTGATATGTTCATTGGCCTCACCCATCACCGCCATCCGTATTCGACTCGGGTAGGGCAACGGCGGACGTCACGCGGGCCGACCCACCACCAGCGGCCGACGACGGGTGTGTGGGTGTAGTCAAGCTCGCCGTTTCGACACCAGGGTTTGTCGGTTTCGGAGTGCACGCCGAGTTCCTCCACGAACTCTCCGATGGGGTATGACTCGGGCATCGTGTCGGTTCTAATTGTTATTGTATTACTGGGTAATGATTCTGAATTCAGAAACAGTTACGAACCCCCAGGCCAATTGTATACAACTAAATGTCGGAAAATCATCCCCTTTCCAATCTCCGAACAATCGCAGATTACCAGTTCCGACCGCCTGCAGGAGCAAAATTGTTTCAAAAGGATGAGGAATACCGCTACACTCGTACACGATCAGAACGAATTCAGCAAGTATCAGTCGAAAATGAAGACGGTCAGGAATTGCGTATTTGTTCGGTTGGTCGAGATGGGCGGTTGACCTTAGGGTTCGAGGGTGGACGAAGATTACTCACGGCTCATTCATCACCAAAAAATCGAGTTATTGTCGGCGACGAAAGTCGACCCTATGTAAAAGAAGGCAGAAATGTATTTGCAAAATTTGTCATAGAGGTAGATGAAGGGATCCGAAGTAAAGATGAGGTTGCCGTTGTCCATAAGGGTGGATCACTGTTAGCCGTTGGTCGTGCAGAAATCGACGCATCTGCTATTGATACCTTCGAATCAGGTATGGCAGTAAAGGTACGCAAAGGGAAAAATGAGATTATTGAGTAACATTTTGTCGGAAAGGGTTCTTAACGAAGATACTTTCGTAATTATGGAGATTGGTAAAACCGACAGATAGAGAAAAATTCACCCAGGATGGATTTTGGACTCGAAAATCCATGAATACTGTGAGGAAAGGAACCTTTAGGGATACGGACAGTCAACATAAGATAGTGAAAGACTCATATCGACCTTGGATCGCTGCAGTACTCGCATTCGTGTATCCAGGACTCGGGCATATTTATTTACGATCCTGGCTCCGTGCAGCGATGTGGTTCTTACTCGCCTTTTTGACAGCTTCCTTCATTATCCCAGAACAGGCGATAACAGCATTTGAACAGGGAGGGTTAACGTCCTTTTTACAAGTAACGAGCTCACTGCCGTTATCAACCCTGTTTCCGTTGTTTGTCGTTCGATTGCTGAATATTGTTGATGCATTTTTGACAGGCCGCTCGCAGTCACAATCACCCCAACCTGATCACCCGACATGTCCCGAGTGTGGAAAAGAATTGGACGATGACCTTGATTTCTGTCCCTGGTGTACTACTCGATTGAACACAAATGAAGATGTAGGCTAAGTCAAAGACGCCTATTTGGTCATTCAGCTGTAAATCGCTTGGGAAAGTAAGTTACTTACCTTTCCACTATCCGTTCGGAAATTGATTCGCCGAAATGACGACCTCCTTCAGCCCGAAATACCTTGACGTGATCACCTGTTTCTAACTCTGTAACTGAAGTAGCACCATCTTTGGTTTCGACTTTTATCGTCTCCGCATTTTGTAATAAGGTTTCAAAAGTATCTCCATTGACAGTTGCTTGGATCCGGAACATAGGACGTTTTTCAATTTTTGCACGGCCAACGATGGCTTCTCGGGTATTTCCGTTCGTATCAACGATTTGAATTTGATCACCACTTTGTAACTCTGACAGATATTTTGTTTCCCCTCCTGGAGTACGAATATATGCATGAACTGCGCCTGCATTTACCCGAAAGGGCCGAGACTCAACATATGGTGATTCGGCTGTTTCGGCATGCACAAAAAAGAGCCCTCTACTCATGCTACCGATAAGCATGCCTTCGTCGGCATCCATTAATGATCCTGTATCGACACAAACTCGATCTGCACTCCCAACTGATTCCACTTTCGTGACTTCTGCCCATGTCAAGTCTAACGTCTCTCGCTCTGTCTCATCTCTCACTGCAATCGTGTCTCGAATCGTATCAGGATCATCTGTATCGAGTAACACGCCGTCAGCTCCGATTTCTAAGGTTTCAAATGCAGTACGAGCTTCCTCAGCGTTCTGGACACCTGCAATCAGATTCGTTTCCTCACCTATCCGAGCAATGAGGTTTTCGAGTGGAATAATTTGCCAATCCTCACCGATTACGATCGTGTATGTTGATTCCTTTGCGGCTGTTTCAGCAAATGATTCCGATTTCTTATCAGTGATTCGAATATATGCACCTTCCGTGGCGGCGTCTCGTCGGAGTGTTGTCAAGTCTGCCGATCCCGAAAAATCATCTGGAATCTCGGTCGTTCGGTCCCCCTCGCCATCTTTCCCAACAATATATGTATCGGCAGTATGATCAGCAGTGGCTTCTCCGATAACATCAGCATCATTCGTTCGAAACGCTGCGATGTTAATATCACCGAGTTCTCGAATTTTCTCAATATCTTGCTCATCTGTTAATATCCAATCTACGCCGGCTTCAAGGCCCGCCGTGATGCGGCGTTTCCTCGTTGCCCAATCACCGACTGAATCATCGGCTTTCAACCATATAGATCGAGGCATATAGTGACTGTTGGTGTCCATTGGCTTGAACGTGGCGAACGGCGTTTTTTCGAATAGAGTATTACTGCAGTCACTGGCCGGATAACACTCCCTCCTTTAGTTCCTTGGTCTTCTTGCGAAGTTTTGCCACTACATCCTGCTCCGATCCGATTATATCCACAAACACACTCCCCGCAACGACACCATCTGCGCCGGCGGCGATAATTTGTCGTGCTTGATCGCCATTACTGACGCCAAAACCGACTGCTAACGGTAATTCCGTTGAAGGGATCCGGTCCAAAATTTGGAATGTTTGTTTACTAATGTCTTTTCGTGCACCAGTTGTGCCTAATCTGGCTTGAACATACACAAACCCTGTCGATTGATTGAGGATTTGGGAAATCCGGTCAGTGTTTGTTGTCGGCGCAACGATAAAAACAAGGTCGATATTCGCGCTGTCGCATGCTTTTTTGAGTGGCGTTGCTTCTTCAACGGGAAGATCCGGAACAATTATTCCATCAATTCCAACATCCGTGGCTTTATCGACAAACGGAAAAACGCCCTCTTCGGATCCATACTGATAAATGATATTATAATACGTCATGCATACGAGAGGAGCAGAAACAGACACGGTGTTAACTAAATCGAAGAATACATCAGGAGTCATACCACTCTCTAATGATCGTACAATTGCATTTTGTATTGTTGCTCCGTCAGCGATAGGCTCGGAATGTGGTAATCCGAGTTCGATAATATCAGCTCCTCCTTCCGCTAACGCATTTATATATTTTTGTGATTTTTCAACATCCGGATCACCTGCCGTAATATATGGAATGAACGCAGGATCGTCCCGAAAAGCAGAGCGAAGTTTACTCATTTATTCCTCCGAAAACATCCATATCTGGCCCACTATTAATATTCCGTTTGTCCGTTTCTTCTAATACCGTCTCAAGATCCTTATCTCCACGACCAGATACATTGATCACAACAGGACCGGTTAGGTTTTCTGCATTTTCAAGATATCCAAACGCATGCGCAGTTTCGAGCGCGGGAAGGATCCCTTCGAGTTGTGATAAACGATGAAAGGCTGTCAACGCTTCTTCGTCGTGAATTGCTGTCGACTTGACTCGACCGGTATCGACTAAATGCGCAAGTTCCGGGCCGACGCCTGCATAATCTAGTCCAGCACTCACACTATGTGATTCAAGGATTTGGCCGTCTGGATCCTGTAATAATTTCGTTCTAGTTCCGTGTAAAATTCCCTCGTCACCGGTCGTTAGTGAAGCTGAATGCGGGGCAATACCCTCCTCTTCGTTAATAGTTAAGGAGCTACCACCCGCCTCAACTGCAATGAGATCAACGGAATCTTCATCGACAAATGCATCGAAAATCCCCATTGTATTAGATCCACCGCCAGCACAGGCTATGACACTGCCAGGTAACGATCCTGTCGTAGCACGTATTTGATCATAGGCCTCATCTCCAATAACAGACTGGAATTCTCGCACTATGGAAGGAAACGGATGAGGACCAACAATTGAACCGATAACGTAATGGGTAGTTTCGACATTCGTGGCCCAATCGCGGAGCGTTTCATTTATCGCTTCTTTTAACGTTCCTTTTCCTGCTGTTACAGGGGTAACTGTCGCCCCATTCAACCGCATACGATAGACATTTGGACGTTGCCTGTTGATGTCTCGTTCACCCATATAAATTTCACAATCCATGTCAAGATGGGCGGCAGCCATCGCAGTAGCGGTACCATGCTGTCCAGCACCCGTTTCTGCAATGATACGGTCTTTGCCCATATACTTTGCAAGTAACACCTGACCTAATGCGTTATTTAATTTATGGGCTCCGCCATGGAGGAGATCCTCTCGTTTGAGATAGATCTCAAGATTATATCGATCGCTCAGGTTTTCTGCATATTGTAATGGAGTGGGTCGACCGCCAAAATTGGACAACCGGTCACGAAATTCGTCTATAAAACCATCCTGATTCTCTTGGATATACTTGTTATACGCATCCGTAAGCTCATTCACAGCGGGCATCAACGCTTCCGGTATAAACTGCCCGCCATATTTTCCATATTTTCCACTCATGATCCCA
>JBDGRB010000249.1:0-9174 GCA_042218485.1 Halobacteriaceae archaeon
GCCTACCGTCTCCAACAACAGGGTTATTCAGTCCAAGTCTATGAAGCGTCTGATTCCATCGGTGGATTAGCTGCAACGTATGAAACAGCAGGCGACCATATCGAAAAATTTTATCATCATTTATCGAAATCCGAACAAACGATCGTTGAACTAGCCAACGAATTGGGATTAGGTGATAAGGTAGAATGGAATTACAAAAGTGACGGCTATTATGTTAACGGCGTTGTACATCCACTCGATAAGCCATGGGAGATCCTTGCATATCCGCATCTAAGTCTTTATGATAAGTTTCGGCTTGGAATGCTAACGCTTGATATCGATGTCCGTGGAGGGATTCCAAAATTTGATACCTATGAAAATTTGGAAGATTTCGAAAATGTACCTGTGAAGGAATTCATATTAGAGCATACGACACAGAGCGTATATACGAATTTTTTTGAACCGTTACTAGATGCGAAATTCGGCAGCCGAAAAGATGATGTCAGTGCAGCGTGGCTACTTGGACGCATAAAATTCCGCGGTGAACGGGATTTCCTTCGAGGGGAAATTCTTGGCTATATTAAAGGTGGGTTCCATTTGCTCATTGAGGAACTAATTAACGCAATTGGCCGTGAGAATATTACGACGAATGCAACAGTAACGGATATTACAATAACTAATGGAGCAGTATCTGAGATACAAGTAGCAGATGGAAATACAACAGTAACACATTCTGTTTCCGATGTCATTGTTGCAACGATGCCCCATGTCCTCGAATCCCTAACAGGCTATACCTGTTCTATAGATTTTCAGGGAACAATCTGTTCTGTTATCAGTACCGAAGAATCGTTGATGGATACATATTGGCTAAATATAGCGGATAAATCCCGATTTGGAGTGTTAATAGAACATACAAATTTCATTCCGAAACACCGCTATGGCGATGAACATTTACTCTATGCTGCCAGTTATATTCAAGACTCTGAAGACAAACTCTGGCAAATGTCAAATGAAGAAATTGAACGATATTGGATCCAAGGGATAGAAAATATGTTCCCTGACTTCAAAAAGGAGAATATTAATTGGGTTAAAACTGCTCGTAACCCACGGACAGCACCGATTTATGAACAAGGCTATCTACAAATGGTAATTCCCTATGATCTCGGCGACGATGTTGCCGAAAATCTCTATTATGCAGGGATGGCAAGTCGTGCCCAATATCCTGAACGGAGTTTAAACGGTGGAATCAAAGCAGGATATGCGTGTGCGGACCGAATCATTGAAAAGTAATATTCGTTCCTATTCATTTGCCGATACATCACGGGAGTGATCAGTATTGTATTCAGGATTATCGAGTTGGTCTGGTGTGGCAGGAGCATCAGGAATACCATCTAATGGCTCAAAATCACCGAGTGGATTGCCGACTGAAACGCCATGATCACTGAAAAATCCACGATACGTTTCAAATTCCTGATCGATATCGGTTTCAGTAAACTCCATCATCTCTATCCAGCCGTGATTATAGCAATCGAAATTTGCGATTATATTGACCATTTCAGTTGCCTCTCGTTCTGAAAATCCTTCCTGTATTGCCCTTCGATATAGATCGAACGCCTGATCAAACAGAGCGTTAAGATGGTTTTCCCGTTGATCATGATCTTTGTTAGCGCGTTGTAGAAACCGATGCGTATGTACATTAATGAATCGTTGACGGAGGATATCCTGTATACCTGGGATTTGGAGGGCAATCCAGATCACCAAATGGCGGACAATAGATCGGAGGGACATAGATGAAAATTGGACCTTTATTCCTTTAACTCTTGCAGACTACGTCCCCGTCCGCAAGGAACGACCTGTGGAGCGGGGAGGTGAAGTAGTTCACTCTTCTAATATAGCAACCATCTTTAACGACGAAATCATAAATTAAGTATATGAGCGCGTCGTATGCCATTATTGGCGATGGGGTAGCAGGCAGTTCTGCAGCAGAACAAATACGTGAAGAAGATCCCGAAGCAGATATTACTATTATTACTGATGAGGGTGAGCCATTATATAACCGAATCCTCATTAAGGAATTTGCCAAAGGAAAACTGCCCGAGGCCCCGATATCGATTCATGATGAAGAGTGGTATGAAGAACGGAATATTGACCTCCTATTGAATACGTTAGTCACGGATATCGACACAGATGCTCATACCCTATACACACACGATGATAATACCATCCACTATGACAAACTGCTTATTGCAACTGGAGGAACACCCGCAGAACTCCCCGTGAAAAATTCTGATGCAGACGGTATTCATCATTTTTGGACATTTCAAGATGCACGACGGATCCGTGAGCACGCAAACAATGCGGATACTGGTGTCGTGATCGGCGCCGGATTATTAGGTATAGATCTCGCTGCAGTATGTGGATCCCAAGATATCGATGCTCATTATTTGATGCGAGGCAATCGGTGGTGGCGATATGGACTCAGTGAAGATGGCGCTGAAATCATCCATAATGGATTACGCGATATGGGGGTTACTCCTGTATTTAACAGCGGGGCTGATCGATTCGAAGTAGAGGATGGAAAAGTGGTTGCAACAATCGACGCCAATGGCGATAGATATGAGTCTGATTTCGTTGGTGTGGCTATCGGGTTAAATTTCAATACCGAATTTATTCAGGATACCGACATTGAGATCGATCAGGGGATCGTTGTCGATGAGTATATGCGCACATCAGTCGATGATATTTATGCTGCTGGGGATATCACCAGGTTCTATGATATAACCCTCGATGCATATGCCCAGAACGGAGCCTGGGGCAGTGCGAAACAACAAGGGGTTACTGCAGCGAAAACTATGGTGGCAGAAGAACAGGGCAAAGACGACCTCATGGAAGCCTTTGATTGGGTATCGTCGTATTCGATTACACACTTTGATTTCCCATTCATGTCATTTGGTTTTCCGGATCTCGGCGATGACGACTGTGAACGGAAATATTCTGAAACCGAATGGCGGCGACTGGCCTTTAAAGACGGTCGACTCATCGGCGGCGTCTTGATTGGTGATCTTGCACCCCAACGAGCATATAAAAAATTGATTCGCGAAAAGCGAACAGTTGCCGACCAAAAGGATGTATTGCTTGAGAAATCATTTGATCCAGAAAAACTTGCACCCACCCAAGAACAATAGTTAGATGGCAACATGAACAAAACCCATGCATCAGTATTGATTTCTGAAATATGTTGGTCGTTATAGTTGGTGTTATAGGATTTGTCCTTGCATTTTTCCTGTGGACATTCATTCGCTTCTGGGCAGTTGAAAATGGAATACCTATCCTATGGCATAGCGGAATTCTGATCGGATCGATAACCTCAACTGGTATTATGTATTTCCTTTCTCACACGGATCCCACTATTACACTCCTCTATGGGATCGGGGTTTTGGGACTACTCATCATTCTCGCTTTTGTTAGCGATGGGACATACGCCGAGGATAGAGAAAAATATCGAGACAGTCACGAGAACGAGTGGAAGTATAATCCATAATCGAAGCGGTTTTGGCTCCCACACCCCCATATAATATCAACAATGAGTATGGGTGGCGGTAGTAGCGATATGACACTCGCATTTGAGTTGTCGGCACTTAAAACATTAGCCAAACCTGGGGAAGCATTCACTGAAGCTCGCCGCTGGAGTGAGTACGTGGGTGTCGTCTCCGATGAACCGACCTATGTTGTAACGAATTTTACACGTAAGCGTCGGATCCGACAAGATTTCTTTTCAGGACCAAAAGGCAAAGCAGAAAGTCTCGAAAGTGTGAAAAATCAATTTGATACTGAACGCCATGTGTTTATCGGAACAACCGAAGAAGATCAAGCCATGGCTGATGAAAAAGGCTGGGAATACCTCGATGTCGAACAGGCCGCTGAAGCTGCCGATTGGCCGATCGGAGAAGAAAAAAGGGATGTCACAGATAATGAACCGGAACAAAGAGAAGATTGGCCCTGACAGTAACAGTGAGTGCCTTGTTTTCCAGTGTGACTTCTCCCACGACGCAAGTCGTGGGCTTCTCCTTGATTTCGTGTAATTCGAAGCGTTATTTCGGCCAACAGATAACTGAGTCGTCGTGTTTATGCACATTCACTAGTTAGCTATAAAGTAATGAGTGATCCCCGGGTTCCAGGAAGCACAGAAGGGAAAACTGAACTTCCTTGTGGAAAATCTATTGATGTAATACAAGACGTTGACATGGGCCTTCGGGAATATGAATGTCCCTGTGGAAATGCCCATGCCATCGTAATGGATGTCCACCCACTTTCACGGTTTATCCCTGAAGAAATCGTTACGATATTACAAGAATCAATTGAACCAGCAGATACGGATGCACACGACGAATTTGGAATAGTACATTTGATGGGTATGGTTCAAGAAGAATTTCCCACGAAAACGATTAGTGTAGATACATCTGAAAACAGTAGCGTGGGGTATACTGTCGTATGGATTTCCGATTTTTCCGCCACCCGACTCCATGAAGTAATCATCGAGCTTATCATTGAATTAATGGAACATGCAGTTTCCCATGGTGAAAACTCCACCGCACAGTCTGAATTCGACCAACAAATCGATAAATTCGAGATTGAAGCGTTTGTTGCCCAGTACCGAGATGAGCGTGATTTCGATGATAAGTACGATAACCCAGCCTGACATTCCTCGAAATGTCCTGAGCTAATAAGTGAACCATCCCCACCAAAGTTTCCGAGATAGTCGATTTGTATCTGGGTTTATCGACAATAAGTTTCCATATCCGAAAACGAAGAGCGTTTTAAGGGAGTACACTATGTTAACTGCATGAGTGATTCAGAATCTGTCGAAAACGTCGATTTAACCGATGACAATACAGGTGAAAATCAAATACATGAAAATGCAACACAGACCGTGATCGCCGTCGATAGTGAGGATTCAGTCACAAATTACGTCAATCGTCTCGATGCACATACTGGGGATGGCATACGACATCGAGCATTCACCTGCCTATTATTTAATCAGCAAAATGATCTCTTACTGGCTCAACGATCGGCCAATAAACGTCTCTGGGATGGATATTGGGATGGAACAGTCGCTTCTCATCCTGCGAAAGGGCAATCACAACGTGAAGCAACTCGTGAACGGCTGGAAGAAGAACTTGGTATTACCCCATCTCAATATACGGATTTAAATATTACCGACAAATTCTCCTATAAACGGTATTATTTGAATGAAGGCGTTGAGTGGGAAATTTGTGCAGTGCTTAAAGCTACATTACAGGATGTATCAATCCATCGGGATCCAAACGAAGTTGATGGGTTGTTGTGGGTTCCATATGATGATTTATTCGAAAATCTCCGATACTACCAACAGTTAAAATTTTGTCCGTGGTTTGAAATCGCAATCCGTCGAGACAATACGGAACCTGGTAAATGATTCTAATTCACGATAGTTACATTAAATTACTTGAGCATAGCTCTACCACCCATCCCCGCGAGGCGTGTGGGATTCTCGCTGGACGTACTGATACCGATACACCAATCGTGGAATGTATATATGAAACGGCGAATATCGCAGAAAATCCTCGACGAGAGTATCAAATCGACCCATCCGAACAACTTCACATTCTTGAAGAAATCGACCAGTCACCCCATCAATTAATCGGTTTCTATCATTCTCATCCCCATGGACCTCGTAAACCGAGCACCCGTGATCAGCATGATGCCCAATGGGATGGATATTATCATCTCCTTATTGCGAATAACCGTGGAATGCCATATGTCGATGCCTGGCTATGGACTGGAGATGAATTTAAGCAAGTACCGATTACGATCGAATCACAACCGAGTACGGAATGCACTCCATAGGGCAAGTATACCAAGGAATATACCTGGCACCATCGCCATTGCTAAATAAGCATCGCGTCGAGGGAGAAACGTCGGCGGCCATATGAATAATATGACGGGGAAGCCGATAAGAAAGATCACGATCCCCGCAGCTAGAATCCAACTTTGGGATGTGGATAGAGACTCCTCTGATGGTTGCGAACCTATTTCGTTCTCCCTCTCGTTATTCTTCATTATATTCACTATCCGGTATAACAACGATTTTCCCAAATCCTTCACGATTTTCTAGCATAGCATGTCCGGTAGCTGTTTCACTCATTGGTAAAATTGTTCGAATTCGAGGGGTTAATCGACCTTCCCAAACAAGATCAAGGACGTCGTTTAATTCTCCGTGGGTTGCCATAGTCGACCCGATAACGTGTAACTGATTCCAGAATATTCGGTTAATGTTTGTATTTGGTTGCCCTCCCGTCGTGGCCCCGCACGTAACAATGCGTCCTCCCTTGGCTAAACTTCTCAATGAATCTTGCCACGTTTCCTTACCGATATGATCGACCACCATATCTACACCTCGCTTTCCTGTATACTCACGTATTTCATCTGCAAAATTTGTTGTGGTATAATCAATCGCATAATCTGCCCCGATATCACGCGCATATTGGAGTTTGTCTTCCGAACTTGCCGTTGCATAGACAGTAGCCCCAGCATAATTTGCAATCTGGACAGCAGCATGGCCAACCCCACCACTCGCACCTAAAACCAAAACGTTTTCTCCGGCTTGGAGGTCACCCCGAGTCATCATCATTCGCCAAGCCGTTCCAAAGACAAGCGGAGCAGCCGCAGCTATTTCCCATTCAACATCTGGTGGAACCTGTATGAGATTTTCGGCGGGGATTGCCGCATATTCGCTGTGAATCCCTGGCATATGTTCACCAATTACTTGAAAGTAAACACACATCGTCGGCTCTCCCTTTTGACAAAACTCACAGTTCCCACAGTTGACACCAGCAGCCAATGCCACCCGATCACCAACTTCAAACGAAGTAACCTGATTACCCGTTGCTTCGACGATTCCAGCACCGTCACATCCAGGAATATGGGGCATCGAGAGGTCTAAATGCGGCAATCCTTTGCGAGTCCATATATCGAGGTAATTTAACGCTCCCGCTTTAACATCAACCAATACTTCATCCTCCTCGATGGTGGGATCGGATACAGATGTATATTCAATCACATCCCGATCACCGTGGGATGTGAACTGAACTGCCTTCATACAACGTAGGTTTGGAGCGATATACAAATATCTCAGGTATTATTCTTAATTTATCATAAATAAGATGACTGATTCGATTATTTGCTAATCAATCGAGCCCAAATTCCTTATCCCCGAATAAATTACCACTTAGTATGACCGATCATACTCACGAATCAGATTCCAACACTGATGTACATGAGCACAATCATGCCAATGAATATAATCAATCATTACAAGCTGCGGTCTTGACCGTCTCCTCAACCCGAACCTTTGAAACTGATGAGAGTGGTGAAAAGATCGTGGAACTATTCGAATCAAATGGACATTCTGTGGCCGTTCGCGAACTTACTTCGGATGATTTTGATCAAGTGCAAAATATCGTGCATAGATTTGTCCAACGAAACGATGTTGATATCGTTATAACTACAGGCGGTACTGGGGTTTCTCCTGACGATATAACCGTCGAGGCAATCTTACCGATGTTCGATAAGCAATTGCCGGGATTTGGAGAGCTATTCCGACAACTTTCACGAGACGAAATCGGAACACGAATAATCTCAACTCGATCAACAGCAGGCATTATTAACGGTGTCCCAGTCTTTTGTCTGCCAGGTAGTACAAGTGCCGTCGATCTTGGAGTCTCCGAAATTATTCTACAGGAGGCAAATCATTTGGTGACATTAGCTCAATTAGAGGAAGAAGAGTCTACTGACACCTGAAGCAGTTCATCCGCCACAACTTGTGGAGTGAATAATTCTGGATCAAGAGCGAGATCAAGTTGCGCACGAACGAATTCTGGAAGCGAGTCTGATGCATATACGACAGTTTGAATCGAGGGATTGATGTTTTTGGCGACAGGGATCGCAGTCGCTTCGGCAAGGTTACAGAGGATGAAAATATCTGCATCGCCGATATCAGCAGCTGTGAGCTTTTCTGCAGATATCACTCCATCAATTATTGTAATATTTGCTCCATTGTCTTGGAGTGCCTCAGCGAGATTTTGATTAGATCCGGCAATAACTATATTTTTCATCTGTCTATAGTAGGGAGTGGAGACTTATGAGTGATTTGTCTGGTTTTCCCATGTAGCTTCGGGAATGTCTGGCAATATAATTTATTATTCCAGAATATGAATAAAGTGTTTCGATACTGCTGATCAATTACCGTGGTTATGAATCACATTTCTACTTCTTGCGCCTGATAATTCAATACAGCATCAAGAAATCCAACAAATGGAGGGCTTGCTTCTCCAGGACGTGATGTATACTCTGGATGAAATTGAGTTCCAAAGAAAAAGGGATGGTCATCAAGTTCTAAAATCTCCATCCGTTCACCAGCAAAGCCTGAAAATATCAATCCTTCTGTTTCTAATTGATTTATGTACTCGGGATTAACCTCATATCGATGACGGTGACGTTCGGTACAACTAGTGTCATTATATAGTTCATATGCAAGGGTCCCCTCTTTAATCGTTGTTTCGTGGGCACCTAATCGCATTGTTCCACCCATTTCATCTAATTCATTTTGGTCCGGAAGGAGATCAATAACTGGGTGCGGAGTATCTTCATCAATCTCTGTTGAGTGAGCACCTGATAATCCAAGAACATGTCGAGCATATTCGACCACGGCTAATTGAAATCCAAAACATAGCCCTAAATACGGAATATCATTTGCCCGAGCATATTCGATTGCCTTGATTTTACCGGCCGTTCCACGACTCCCAAACCCCCCAGGTACGACAATTCCGGACGCCTCATGGAGTCGTGACTTATGCTCTGATGCCATTTCGTCTGAGTCAACCCATAATACATTCACGTCGACCTGTCTTTCTAATCCAGCATGTTTGAGCGCTTCATGGATCGATATATATGCATCTTCAAGTGCGTATTTCCCCACAAGTGCAATATCTACTGCCCGTGATGGTTGCTGTGTGACCAATTCACGCCATTCTCGATTGCGATTATCAGGGGCAAAGGCTTGTGATTGGAGCGACAGTTCTTCTAAAACAAAGTCATCGATGTTTTCTTGTTCTAATTCTAAGGGAACTTTGTAGATATTATCAACATCAGGATTGG
>JBDGRB010000151.1:0-6127 GCA_042218485.1 Halobacteriaceae archaeon
CGGTGCATCATCTTGTGCAACGATTGGTTCGGCAAGGACGTGCTGATTGATATTTGCTAAGTCAATGAACTCAGTACTCTGATTTTGTAGACAATCATTACGTAAGGTTAGAAGATGGTTATTAGCTTCTGACCGCCAAATTAAATCTTCATAATCTTCCATGCATTCCACTAGAAAGGTCGCAAGCAAACAGTTTTCGCTCCGCTGTTCGTGCCGGTCGTTATGATAAAGGGATGCTCACCGATATCCTGATCAGCGTTTCTTGAATGCTACGCACCGACAAACACTGCTTTCGCCACCCCGGAACCGCCAGGGGAACGTACCAATCTGGACACGCTCATTTAACAATTCTTGAGGGACCTGTGCATTTTCGACATGCACGATACCCTCTGGAAACAGCTCCGTATGCATTAACTGATACCCAGATGGTGGGAATATTTCATCGAGATCGTCAACCCCTAAATGTTCGGCTGCTTCGGCTGCAAGCTCGGGTCTAACATCACGAACAACTGTATTCATTGGATGATCTGCACTCCCACAATCGAGGAGCAGATAGTTTAGATCCATCTCTCGACACCATTCGGCGAACTCCTGATTTGGTCCTGGATGTTTACAGAAGTATCGATGGGGATCTGCCGAGTCACGATGCCATGCATATCGTTGATATCCAGTATGAATAAATAGAATATCTCCTTGCCGAACATCACAGACATCCTCAATCATATCACTGGTGTATACGTCGTAATCATCGACCTTATTGGAAATATCAGCAATGACGCCATCACCGACGAGTTCCGTCAGTGGCATTGACTCGATATCCCGACCAGATGCAATAAAGTGTTTTTCACCGTCTAAATGGGTTCCTGTATGATTCATAAACTCGATTTTTTGCCCATTTACCTTATCGGTATCTAAGCTTTTTTCATACCAGACTTTTGGGTTATCATAGGTCGGCCAAGCTGGAGTTTCATGTGACCACGGTTGCGTCAAGTCAAACATTCGGTAGTCATCAAGCATGACCAGAAAAAACTGAGAGAAGTTACTTAATGATTTGGCATTCTATTCAAAACAAAGCGGGTGGTAGTAATTTTGTTTTCGCAATGCTTGGCTCGTGAGTGGGAAAAATACATTTTATATTATCTTTCAGAGCAGAGGTTTCTTTGAAAACAGGCAAACCACCATAGATTAGACTCATCTATTCAATGCATACCAATGTTGACGGATTAAAACAGTGAACCCACATCGGTCGGTATAATCACTCACCTCCGATTGGACTCAAATGGCTGTTTTACTCCCATAAAATCATATTTGGCTCCTCCTCCTTGTTTGGGACCATGGCCTCAATTCGTAGTCTTCTATCTCGGCGGCCATCGGCAGAGGCGATTAAACAATCACGAGATCGAGAACCCAGTGTGTTAGAAATCAATGACGAAGATGCAGACGAGGTGTTCTCTGTACTTTCCTCTATGACTGCGAGGGAAGTATTATCGGCTCTATATAGGCAACCACAGACCGCCTCTGAAGTTTCTGAGTCAGTAGATACCTCATTACAAAACGCCACTTACCATCTTAAAAATCTTAGTGAGGCAGGACTCATTGAGATAGTAGAAACCTGGTATTCTGACCAAGGGAAGGAGATGAATGTATATGCACCAACAAATGAAGCACTTGTCCTCTACGCCGGAGATAATCTTCAGCGAAACTCCGTTTTAACAGCCGTGAAACAGCTGGTCGGATTCATTGGAATCTTCGCTCTCCTTAGTCTGCTCGTTCAATACCTCTTCGAAAGGCATTCCGAACCCATGCGTTCTGGAATGGGAGAACAAGCTCCAGATCCGTCCTTGATACTTTCCCCTGGACTTTTGTTCTTCATCGCAAGCGTGTTGGCACTCATTGCTTTCTTTGTATGGTGGCACTATCGTTCCATTTGAGCGGCAGGGCTAAAACAGCCATTGTAGCCCGCCCAAGGCGCTTATTTATCCGTCTGCAATGCTTGGCTAGGTATGAAACGCCGAAAATACCTCGCTTCCGTGGTCGGACTAACAGCAAGTACTGGCTGTCTCGGTCGTATTGCGAGTGGCAATGTCTCTGATCCAAACAAAGTTGTTTCCGTTATCAATGCCCGTGGACATGTCGAGGGAAATACCGTTACCGTAGAGGTAGTTGATGACGAAATCACTCCTGATTCAACCGCCCGTATTTCCCTCAGATTTACGAACGAGAGTAATCAGACAATCAAACTGCATTTCCGGCCTGATCACCCCGAACCGTTGCACAGCGAGCCTGATGACGTAACGCCGGCTCTTATGCTATTCTCTGATACATTTAATCCAGAGAGAGTTTCGCCACATTGCTGGAAACCAAAAGAAGTACCAGCATTCCGGCCGGTATTGACAGAATACAGACTTAATCCTGGTCATAGTGTAACGATGGAATATGAGGTATGGGCTTCCCCGAACCAAGATGCAGACTGTATTCAAGCTAAAAAATACCTGTTTGAACACCCCGAAGCGTCCTTCGAACTCCAAGTAACCCAATAGGACCTCCAGCAAGTCGACCGAGAACGAGTTCATATTGGGTTCTTTTACTTCACTTTTGGATTTCGATTAAACTCGAACAGGCGGGAGGTTGATTCATACACAGTCAAATGACCGGAGAATACTAACACATACTGATCGTGATAATAGAATTGGCTTATTCTGCTGAACAAGGAAGGCGGTCGATAGTGTGGTACTGAGTTTCGATTTACGTAGATTTATGAGTGAAAGCCAGGCGGAGGTCTCTGAAATTTACTGGTATAGTTGACATTACCACAGAATAGAATAATTTTGCGAAACCTGAAACAAATTCTGCGAGGCAAAGCAAGACGAGCCCCTTGGGGCTTACTATCGAGGTACTTCCCCCGTTTTTGTCCTCAACGTGTATTTGAGCCCTTATATAGCGGACGAAGTCTCGACCCAACTAATACAAACTTAAAAGCAATATTCATTTGTATTCGTGATGTGATAACGGTTACCACAATATTCGGGAAATTCACGGGATATAATCCAATTTTTAATCGAAAATAAGTATCAAATTTACGATAAATGTTCCACGCCAATGGCAATTTTTATATAGAAGGACAATCATATTTTCATTCGACTATGTCTGAACAACAAATGCGCGGCGGTCAGCCCATGATTATTATGGGCGAGGATGCGCAACGAGTGAAAGATAAAGATGCCCAAGAACATAACATATCTGCAGCACGGGCCGTTGCTGATTCGGTCGAATCTACTCTCGGTCCGAAAGGAATGGATAAAATGTTGGTCGATTCGATGGGAGATGTTACAATCACAAATGACGGCGTGACGATTCTGAAGGAAATGGATATTGACAATCCAACTGCAGAAATGGTTGTTGAAGTTGCTGAAACCCAAGAAGATGAAGCTGGAGATGGGACAACTACGGCGGTAGCAGTAACGGGTGAATTACTCAAAAACGCAGAAGACCTATTAGATCAAGACATCCACCCAACTGCCATCATCAAGGGCTTCCATATGGCAAGTCAAAAAGCCCGCGAAGAAATCGACGACATCGCGGTTGACATAGACCCAGATGATACTGACCTGCTTCGAAAGGTCGCTGAAACAAGCATGACAGGGAAAGGAGCTGAGTTAGATAAAGAACTCCTCTCTGAACTTGCTGTAAACGCAATTCAGCAGGTAACCGTTGTCGCCGAAGACGGTTCCCGAGTTGTTGATTCCGGTAATATTCGTATTGAAACACAGACTGGACGCGGCGTCGGCGAATCAGAACTTCTCGTTGGAGCGGCAATCAACAAAGACCCTGTTGATGACAGCATGCCGACAGAATTTGATTCTGCAGATATTCTCCTCATCAATGAACCAATTGAAGTTGAAGAAACGAACTTCGATACGAATGTGAGCATCGAAGACCCAGATCAACTACAGTCCTTTATTGATCAAGAAGAAGCCCAAATCAAAGAGAAAGTCGAACGTATCAAGGAACTCGGTGCAAACGTCGTCTTCAGCCAGAAAGGTATTGATGATCTCGCACAACAATATCTCGCCGAAGAAGGAATTCTTGCCGCTCGGCGTATGAAGAAAAGCGATCTCCGGTTCCTCACACATATTACAGGAGCAACCGTTATTTCCGATCTTGAAAATGCTTCTGCAGAACATCTGGGTTCTGGTTCTGTGCGACGCTCAGATGATGATGAACTATTCTATGTCGAGGGCGATACGGATGCTCACGGCGTTACGCTTCTCCTGCGTGGATCAACTGACCATGTTGTCGACGAATTAGAGCGTGGACTGAATGATGCACTCGATGTTGTCGGTCAAACGGTCACCGACGGACGTGTATTACCTGGTGGAGGAGCTATTGAAGTCGAACTTGCAGATCGATTACGAAACTACGCCGATAGTGTCTCAGGACGTGAGCAATTGGCAGTTGAGTCCTTTGCTGATTCTCTTGAGCTTGTCCCCAGAGTGTTGGCCGAAAACGCTGGACTCGATCCAATAGATACTCTTGTCGACCTTCGATCCGCCCACGAACGTGGAGAGAAGAATTCAGGTCTGAATGTCTTCACTGGTAAAATTGAAGATAATTACGAAGCTGGTGTTGTAGAACCCGCTCATGCGAAGGATCAAGCAATTTCGAGTGCGACAGAAGCTGCAAACCTCGTCCTAAAAATTGATGATATCATTGCTGCTGGCGAACTCTCGACAAGTGGTGACGAAGAAGAAGGCGGAGCTGGTGGCGGACCGCCCGCTGGCGGCATGGGCGGCATGGGCGGTATGGGCGGCGCGATGTAATACCATCGCCCCATCTCGCTTGATTAATCTGAGATTTCTTCGTTTGTATCTAATTTGAATTGACGATTCTCAATCGGCGCATCGAGTACCACACTCGTATTACTTTCATTAATATCAGCTTCCGATAATAGGGATTTGATGACATCATTCATATCATCGGTGTCTTGAAATTTACCAATCGCAATAATATCGTAGTCTCCAGTGACTTCATAGACACTCACCATTTGTTCTTCATTGCATAACCGATCGGCAATTTGTGGAAGTGCATGCCCCTCAACTTTTAGTTGGACAATTGCTGTAACGTCATATCCCAATGCATCATAATTGATTTCTGGCACATATCCCTGTATTACGCCTGTTTCTTCAAGTGTTTGGAGGTGATTTGAAACGGTTGTGACAGAAACTCCAAGTTTCTCCCCCAAGCTTCGCAGACTAGATCGCCCATTCTCTAATAACGCATTGACAAGCTGCGCATCCAAGTTTTCATAAGTCATGTTATCCCATTTTGTTTCTATGATAGTAATATATTACGAATGACCAATAATATCCGAAAAAGATTGAATTTATTTTTGAACTACACTCATTATCAAATGTATCTAAATATTATATCCAATTAATTGTCTGTACCGCTGAAAATATTCTGAAAATCATGGATCGCTATTAATGTATCGGCCCCGAATAGGAAGGGATCTGTGATTCTATATAGGGAATACTAACAGCACCGAGGCCGGCTATCATGCTGAATAGAAGAACAATAGTAGGATTCGATAAAAAGTAGGCTCCTCCGAGAAAACTACTACAAATTCCAAATCCAGCTACTGCTAATACCGGCGATGGTGATGCCCATTGGAAGCCAAGGAAATCAGAAATGATCTGACCCAGTAGAACACCAAAGGTTCCACCAATTGCCAATAGACTATCTTGGGCAAGCCCTGCAAAATAACCGCTCAATAGAGCCACGGTAAACGCAAACAAAAATCCGAGACGTAAATCATAGTTAGTGAGAAAATGGACTAGTATCAGGCTTATGCCACCAAAGACTACCCCTCCCAGAAGATCGACGAAATAATGCACGCCTAATACTAATCGGGAGAACGCAATTATTGTGACCGCAAAAATTGACAATATCCACCGTCTGTGCTTATTTAGCCATCTACTATAAATCGCAAGCCCTCCATAGAAAGCGGTCGCACCCGTCACATGTCCGCTTGGAAATCCATAGGATGTTTTTGATATCTGCCGGAGAGTATCCGGAGGTCGTGGAAGTTCAAATAAAAACTTTGTCAATACTATCACTGCAAATCCAG
>JBDGRB010000151.1:6137-9001 GCA_042218485.1 Halobacteriaceae archaeon
ATTTTTATGATTAATGAAATCGTGGGTTGATCCCCACCAGTAAATCACTACCGTCATACTGAGAATGAATATTACATCACCAAGAAAAGTTAGTGCGATAAATATCGGAATAATGATCTGGGGAACATACTGCTGGACAAATTCTAAAACACCGATTCCTCTCATTGTCACCGATTACGGATCCACCGAAGGATTCGGCCCGGAACACGAACTGTATTGATTCCGATTCCGATGAAAATCATAAGTGCATATAAGCCAAGCGTAGAAAGCCAAATAATGATCATCGCAAGGATTGCCCAACCGCCGGATAGCCACCAAAACGCTCCCAAGGTCATGGCCGTGCCATACAAAAGGACTAAATATGGCCCCCAACCAGTAGCGTGGCCTTTTCGAATTCGTGAATCGATATATGACCGTAACTCCTGTTTGAGAAGAGATTTTTCAACCGTATTTTCTTCAACTCTCTCCTGTATCGTCTTTATGCGGGAGGCAAGTTCAACGATATCAGGAACCCCTTCCGAAGGCTCGTGATCATCGTCGACATCAACTTCAGTCCCGGATTCTGAATTTGTCCGTCCAGATAGCACGGCGTTAACTATTCCGCCGACGATAATAATGGTAGCGCCGAAATACAACCAGATTATAAAGAGGAGGATCCCACCGATTACGCCATACAGTTCATACTGATCAGCGTTGGCGACATATAAGGCAAACCCATCGACTAAAAGGGTCCACCCAACTGCCCCAATAACTGCTCCAGGAATGATTTCTCTATATGTCACGTCGGTATCAGGAGCATAATAATATATAGGCATAAGGCCGATCAACAGACCAAGGACAACCCCAAATTCGGTGACAATGTCTCCGAACAGACTTCGCATGATATTTGGAAGCAAACCACCCATAATTATTACGACAACAATCGCGCCGCCAATTGACGCGAGGATTACGATAGCGTCGATTAATTGTCGACCAAGAGATTCGATTTCTTGGACCTGATAAATCTCGGAAAATACAATATCGATTCCACGGAATAATTTTAATCCTGTCCACAGAAAGACCACGCTTCCCAACACTGTTGCACTATTTCGGCCTGCAGTACTTCTTATCATATTACTAATCATATCCTCCGCTGTAGGCGTCAAAAGGGGTCCTGTCTCGCGTAATATATATGTGGTCAATGCCTCTTCACCAAGAAGACTGCCAATCGACAAAAAGAGAAGTAACAATGGGATAAATGAAATAAATGCATAATATGCAATCGCAGCGGCTAATATTGAAACTCGTCGATGTTTATAAACGTGATAGCTTTCAGTAATGACTCCACGTAACGATGCCAACTGCCTCACAATGTCCTGTTTCCACGTGCAGTTATTAAACTTTTACAGGCTAAGCCTCCGTCCTCGAAAAGTAACGCAACGAAGCGAGTAGGGTAGAGTAGGTCACCCGCTCGTTCGTAATTTATCTGCTCGGATCCAACGATTATATATTATTTAAATATCGATTCCAAATCACTAATCGAGGCCGTAGTTTTGAACGTCGTACCGCCATATTGGGTCCGTGAAGCTTGAAATCCCTCGTTACGAATAGAGGCTAAGAATTCATCCATATCGGTGGCAGGTAGATTCCATCGTTTGTACAGTCGATGCTGGTCATAATGTGTAGGAGTGGGGAGTTGTTTTGAAATTTGATTGAGGGTTTTAATTGCCCGATTGTAGGTGGTCATTTCTGATGTCAGACGTTTTCGAACTGATTTAAGAAACGTAGTTTCTGCAATTGTATCGAGCCAAACTAATCCCGCAGACAATATTTGATCACTATCACAATGAGGACATACCGATGGTGAATCGGGAATAAATCCCTGCGCATGATCGCGCCACAGACATTCAGGACAATGGAAAATATATCCGAGTTCTTCCAGAACGGCATTGGCAGCTGTTGCTGATTGATTAAGTTCGACATATGTGCGGACGTAATGATCAGTAACGTGACTTAATATAGGTGACAAAGCGATATCATAGCGGGCGGCTGTTCGAACTAAAGCTGACAGTAATATCCGGAGTCCCATTTCAGGATGATATTCAGTGTTTCTGGGAATTGCACTATATTTACGTTTTCCACTCTTAAAATGAGCCCCACACAACGGAGCAGTATCGGTCGCTGTGATACATACGAGATCGCGGGTATTTTGGAAGGCGGCATCTGCAAATGGGATCGGGGTTCCAAAGGGATCAATGTCAACAACATCAAAAACTCGACCATTGTCGTGTAACAATGAGTTTACATTCCGCTGGATAACCTCACCAGAAAGATCGTTCTGTGATAAATTATCGCGACAAAGCGATATGGCATGGTCATCTATATCACATAACGTTACATCCCAGCCCTCATTGGCAGCACGCACGCCACGAATTCCTGTCGCAGCCATTCCATCAAGGTATGTACTCGCTCGAGATTCTCGATTTTGATAGGCTCTTAGAACACCGATCGTAATATCTCGGTTTAACTCCATTTCCGGGTTATAAAAAACTTCTTCACCGACCCCTTCCGTTGACTGATCAGGCACCGTAATTTCGACATTTCCTTCACGAATTTCCATGTTTAGTCATTGGTTTGCAAAGCGAAAAAGCAATTGGACCAGTCGGATTTTTAATGACTGATTCCCTATTTAATATATAGTGACTCAAGAAGACTGGCAGGAACAATTGGCCAATAGTGGTGAGCTTTCCTCGAATATTGTCGAAATGATCCTTGAACAACATGGTGATCGGGGACGAAAAGCGATTGATGCAGTCACTGAAAGCCGCGTCAAACAATATCGCGATTTTACGGTGGTGGTTGGATACAATGATGAATATATTATC